>NZ_JBSFTY010000076.1:0-39705 GCF_053591515.1 Streptomyces sp. NPDC003011 | reverse complement strand
AGCGGTCCGGCGCTGCCACTGCCGCCCGGTGCGGTGGAGACACCGCCGGACGTCGAGCCCATCGCCCCCACCGCGGGGCCGGAAGTGGAGTTGAATGCTCGTGACTGGTGCGCGAGCAATCTCCACGAGGAGCGCATCGCCCAGGCGCTCTGGGATCTGGCGGATCCCACCCCCGCCAAGGTCAGGACGATCCTGAACGACCTCGGCTATGTCGACGAGCGCATTCACGACCTGAAGCAGTCGGGTGCGACCACACGATTCTTCCTCGACCTGCGTGACAAGGGCGGACGGCTCTGCTTGGAGGGCTCGGCGGCCGGCGCGGAGACCGTCGTCGACAAGTGTGTAGCCCCCGTGTCCGGCCCGTTCACGGCAGGAAAGCGGAATCAGTGAGTACCTGCTTGGCGTGATCGGAGCCCGGTGCCACAGTCACTCAAACTTCGGTGAGACGGACCGTGATCCGTCAGTCTTCGGTGACATTCGCGCAAGGTTTGGTGCGACAGGACAGAGAGCCCCCGCCCCGACAGCCGACGGTCTTCCAGAGCTATCTCGACCAGCACAGAAGCAGGGGTGCCTCTCGACGCCGGAGCCGGCGGGCAGGTGCTGCGCGTCGATGTCGACGGCCGACAGGTCTTCGTGAAGCCGATCCGGCTGACCGCCACTGAACTGCGCCCCGAGCACGCCCGGTCCACGGCGAATCTCTTCGGTCTGCCGCCCGTCTGCCACTACGGCATCGGCGACGTTCCCAGCGGGACTGCGGTGTCCGAGGCGGGAGTGACGGCGCCAGGCGGACCGGTCACGCAGCCGGTCGTGGGCGTAGACGCGGTCCCACACGGGGAAGTCCGCAGGCATCGCCCGCCAGGTGATGCCGCCCGCGACCAGGCAGCGCACCGCGTCGACCTTCTGCCGGTGGCAACAGCTCTCCGAACTTCCCGACGCGGTCCTCCAGCCAGCCGGGGACCGGCATCGCGTCACGTACGGCCGCCCACTCCGCATCGCTCATGTCCGACGGACACCCTCGGCCTCGGCAGCCTCGGACCCGGACACGTTCTCACTGGTCATCGATGCGTCTTCCCTGATCGGGAGTTACCCCGAACGTCCTACAGTCCCGGCCAACGGCGTCCTGAGAGGCGGGCCCGGCCAGGCACAAAGGGTACGGACAGGCGGGGTGTGTGAGGTGGCGCCAGGCCCAGTTCCGCCAGCGGCCAGCCCGGGCGCCCAGCGGTACGGGGATGTTCCAGGGCGCGTCCGCGAAGCCGCGGCCGGTGGCCTTGACGCAGGCTTCCTGAGCAGTCCAGATGTAAGCGAACTGGACCGCCCGCTGCCGAGCGGGCATTGCGCAGACGCGGGCGGCGTCGTCGGGGGCGCAGCACCGTCTGATCAAGGCGGAGCTGGGCGGCAGCGGCTCCTGGAGGTCGATGCCGACGGGGTGGTCGGCGAGCGCAGCGGCGGCCATGGTGCCGCTGTGGCTGATGCTGAGCCAGAGCCCGGGGTGGCGCGGCAGGAAGGGGCGTCCTTCGGGGCGGGTGGCGACAGCGGCGTCGGCCGGGAGACCGGCGGCGTGCAGCAGGCGCCTTACGAGCAGACGACCGGCTCGGTGCTCGTGGCCGTGGGCCGAGGTCGCTCCGGGCCGGTCCGGGCCGACGGGCGCGCACAGTTCGTCGACCCCTCCCCAGGCGAGCCATCGGCCCGGCCGGGGTTGGGCGAGGGTCACCACGGGACGTCGTCCAGCAGGACGTCGGCGTGGTCGGCCACGATGTCCCGCAACACCCTTGTGGTGCCTCCGGCGATGCCGAACATCGCCGCCTCTGCCGCCAGTCGGTGCAGGCCCCTGATGTGGAAGGCGTCGGCTCCCTGGAGGCGGGCGCAGGTGCGGACCACGTGGTCGACAGTGGCCGCGCCGACCGCCTTCAGCAGTGCCGTCAGCGCGGCCACCGGCGGGGTGGCGGCGGTGCCGGGCGCGCAGGCGCGGGTGCACAGCGCCTGCAGTTCCTGCTGCCGGATCACCGCGGCGGCGAACTCCTGTCGTACGGCGGGGTCCTGGGACTGCGCCTGCCCCAGATAGGTCCGCTCGCCCAGCCGGGACTGCGTCTCGGCCAGCACCCTGCGCGACAGGGCGTTCGCCCACAGGCCGCTGGCGAGCCGGTCGGTGCCGATGCGGCGGGTGAAGGCGGCCAGCCCCCTGCCGGGCGGTCCCGCCAGGTGGTCCGGGGTCAGCCGGACGGCCTCGAAGCGCAGGGAACCGACACCGGAGCCGGCGAAGCAGTCGGTGGGTTCGGCCTCGACTCGAACGCCGGGAGTGTCCACGGGCAGCAGGACCAGGGAGAAGCTGGTGAAGTGCGTGCCGGGGCGGCGGCGGGCGAGGACCAGCGCATATTCGGCGGTCGTGGCGTTGGTGATCCAGCGTTTGCCGCCGCTGAGCGTCCATTGTCCGGTTTCCGGGTCGTGGTCTATGTGTGTGGTCATCGCGGTCACGTCGGAACCCGGCGCGCCATCGTCCGTGGCCGCCAGGGCGACGGTGGTCTCGCCGCGCTCGGCCCTGCGCCGTACGCTCCCGGCCGGCTCTCCCGGGAGGTCGCGCAGCAGCGGCAGTGCCGCGGCGAGCTGTACGCAGACACCGAGGGTGGTGCCCAGGTCGTGCTGTGCGTCCAGGCCGGTGAGGAGCGCGGCGAGACGGAGGGGGTCCAGGCCGTAGCGCTCGTCAACGCCCGGTCCGTGGAAGAGGCTCGCGATCGTCCCATCGTGCCCCAGATCCCGCCATACGTGCGCGGCCGTCCCGGTCGCCGTGCCGGCCAGCGGAGTGTGCGGGCTGCGGTGCGCGTCAGGCAAAGCGCACCGCCCTGTCCTGGAGAGTCATCGCACCGTTGGCCGTGTGCAGCCGGTCGTTGCTGTAGTTCAGGGAGGCGGAACGCAGGTCGCGCAGTGCCCGTTCCAGGGCGAGCGGTGTGCCCCGCAGGTATCCCTGGGCCAGTCCCGCGAGTTCGACGAGGTCGTCGACGGCGGCCAGGCACTGCTCGGACGCCGTGATCTTCACCGTGTTCAGAAGCGACTGCACGGGGGGTGTGGTCACGTCGCGCACGCCGTCGGTGTACACCTGCGTCGCGTGCCGCAGGAGGGCGTGCACGGTCTCCAGCCGCTGCCGTGCCTTCGACAGCCGCGTGAGGAGGAGTTCACCACTCAGGTCCCGGCGCTTGCGCTCCCCTGGGCCGCGCAGCCAGCCGACCGTGCGGGACAGGGCACCGGCCGCAGTGCCCAGCCAGCACGCGGCCCAGCCGAGGTGGGCGAGGGGCGCGAAGGTGGTGACGGTGACGTGACGGAAGTTCCCGTGGCCGCCGATGACCTGGTCCACCGGCACCGAGCCACGCAGCCGCATCGGCACGCTGTCCGTGCCGCGCATGCCGAGAGAGTTCCACTCGCCGGTGACCTCCGCCTCCAGCCGGCCGCGTTCGGCGTACACGAGGGAGACCTCGCCCGGTGACACCGCGTCGGGTGCCTGTGTGGTGATGAGGAAGGCGTCGGCGTACCGGCCGCCGGTCACCACTGGGGCGACCCGGTCCAAGGCCAGGTGGTCGCCGGCCATCTGCAGCGCGGGCTCTGCGGTGAGGAGGTGGCCGCCGGACGTGGCACCGGTCGTCACCGAGGCCAGGTACAGCTCCCCCGCCGCGATCCGGCGCAGGACGCCGTCGCGCAGGGCCGGGGCGGCGTGGTGGCGTACGGCGGCGACCTGCTGGCAGTGCATGGTGAAGACCATGGCGGTGGACAGACAGTCCCGGGCCAGGAGGGCACTGATGTCGAGCATGTCGGACAGGCTGCCGCCCAGACCGCCGTGGCTGGTGGGCACGAGGAGACCGAGCAGACCGGAGCTGCGCATCAGGGCCAGAGCCTCGCGGGGGAACTCCGCGTGTTCGTCACAGTCGGCCGCGTGCCGCCGGACGGTCTCGGTGAGGGCCTTCAGGCCGGCTTCCGCTCCCGGGGCGGCCGTCCCGCGGATGGGGGCAGTGGCCGAGGTCATGCCGCCTCCGATCGGCCGCGGGTGGCTTCGACCGCCTGCCACAGGCTTCCAGCGGTCGCGAAGGTGGCGTCGTTCAGGTACTCGTCATCCAGGGTGACGCCGTAGGCATCCTCGATGTCGAACATCAACTCGATGGCCTGCATGGAGGTCAGGCCCATCGTCCGCAGGGAGGTCTCCTCGGTCACTGGTTCGTCACGGGGCAGGAAGCGCAGGTGCGGACGGAGCAGTTCCGTGAACGTGGTCTCCATCGTCGATTCCCTTCTCCGGTGTGGTCGTCTCCGGCACGGTGATCTCGGTGCGGTGCAGGGTGAGACGGGTAGTGCCCAGGTCCCGCTGTCCGTCGGTGACGATTTCCAGGGGCAAGGGGTGGCCGAGGAACAGGGCGAGACTGGCGGACAGTCCGTACGCCCCCACGTTGGGAACGTGGACGAGGTCGCCGGGCTTGCCAGCCGTCACGCGGGTACCGGTGGCCCAGGTGTCCAGGGGCGTGCACAGCGGACCGCAGACCATGGTGGGCTCGTCCGCCGTGACGGCGGCCAGCGCGCCGTCCTCGTCCGTCACGACCTCCGGGCGGATGGGCGGAACCCGTTTGAGGCCGGCCATGCCGCCGAGGTGGTGGATGCCGGTGTCCAGGACGAGGACCCGGCGGCCGTGGGACCGTTTCACGTCGAGTACCCGGCCGTACAGGCGGCCGCAAGTGGCGGTGAGATAGCGGCCCGCCTCGAAGGCAACGCCGGGCCGCCCCTCCCGCCACCCCGGGAAGGCCCCGTCCAGCGCGGCGGCCAGCCGTCCGGCGAGCGACGGGTAGTCGGGCAGCTCCCCTGCGCGCGCGTACGGAGCGGCGAAGCCGCCTCCCAGGTCCAGCGTCTCCAGCGGTACGCCCAGGATGTCCTGGACCCGCACGGCGGTCTCCACCGCGATGAGGAACTGCTCGGTCAGGGCCTGTTCGTCGGCGAGGTTCGTCGCCAGGTACAGGTGCAGTCCTCGGCAGGCGGCCCGCGGGTGGCGCGTGAACTCCGACGGCTCGTGCCGGATGGAGTCCAGGTCGGCTCCGAACGGGGAGGGCAGGCCCGTCATGGTGAGACCGGTGGCCGTGGCGGCCCGGTCGGGGTTGACGCGAAGCAGGTACCCGGCCGTGGTGCCGTGCCGGGCCGCCGCCGCGGCCAGTTGCCGGACGGCGTGCGCGGAGTCCAGCGAGAACAGCTGTACGCCTGCCGCCAGTGCGGCGTCCACCTCCGCGTCGCTCTTGCCCGGGCCCGTGTACAGGACATCCCCCGGGGGAACGCCGGCGGCCAGGGCCGTGCGCAGTTCGCCGGCGGAACTGACCTCGGCGCGACAGCCCCGCCGTCGTAGTGTGCCGACCACGTCGGGGTGCGGATTGGCCTTGAGGGAGTAGTACAGCTCGCTGGGCGCGGGCAGGCAGGAACGCAGCCGGTCGTGTGCGGCCCGTACGGTGGCCAGGTCGTAGACGTAGGCGGGGGTCGGCCCGTCGTAGGCCGGGGCGGGCACCCGGTGGGCGGCGGTCGGGTCAGACACGGCTCTCCTCCGTGATCCAGCGGGCCAGTGTCTTCTTGTCCGTCTTGCCGTTCGCGCTGGCCGGGAGCCGGGCGACCGACACGCATCGCGGCGGGACCTTGTGGTCCTCGATCCGCTGGCGGAGCTGCGGCAGGACCGTGTCCGGGTCGGCTTCGCCGGAGACGACGAGGACGGCCTGGGGGTGCTCGGCGTCGGGCACCAGCACCGCGGCGGCGGCCACGCCGGGCACGTCCCGGGCCGCCGCCTCGACCTCGATGGCGCTGACCCGGAAACCGTCCTGTTTGTAGATGTCGTCGCGCCGTCCGGTGAACCGCAGGTATCCGTCCTCGTCGACGGATCCGTAGTCACCGGTGCGCAGTTCGGGGAAGAGGCCGTCCCGTCGCACGAAGCGTTCCGCGGTCAGCTCGGGGCGCCGCCAGTAGCCGGCCATGACGTGCGGGCCGCGTACCGTGATCTCGCCCAACGTGCCCGGCGGCTGGCGGCTGCCGTCGGCGTCGACGGTGAACACCTCGGTCCCGTCGAGCGGGCGGCCGACGGTCCCGGCCCTGCTCAGGTCCTCGTCCGGTTCCATGATGGACACGCGTTTGCACTCGGTCAGTCCGTACATCAACTGCACGCGCATGTCCGGGAGTTCCGCGCGCAGCCCGGCCAGTGTCCCTTCCGGCATGGCGGCGCCGGTGTTGGTCAGCAGGCGCAGTGGCGGCCGTGGTCCGGGCCTCCGGCGCAGCAGGGTGAGCAGCGCCGAGGCGACCGGCGGGACGGCCGGCAGCACGGTGGTGCGGGTGCGTACGAGGGTGCTCAGCAGACCCGGACCGGCCTCGGCTCGGGTGCCCAGATGGAGGTGGGCGCCCGCCGCCGCGCACAGGAACACCTGGTAGAGACCGTAGTCGAAGGAGAGGGGGAGGAAGCAGTGCACGACGTCGTCCGCGGTGTAGCGAAGCCGTCGGCCGATGGCCGTGGCGGCGAAGACCACCTGGCCATGTGTGGAGACCACGGCTTTGGGCATCGCGGTGGTGCCGGAGGTGTAGACGAGGCACACCGGGTCGACAGACAGCGGCGGTTCCACGCCCGCCGGGCCCGGTCCGGCGGGCCGGCCGTACAGCTCGTCGAGGGTGAGGTGCCGGATGTGCGCGTCGCGGGCGGCCCGCCCGGCCTCCTCGACGCCGGTGACCACCAGGCGCGGTGCGCAGTCGGTGAGGATGTGGCGCAGGACCGGTCCGGTGACCTCCTCGTGGACGACGGTGAAGACCACGCCCAGGCGGGAGGCGGCGAACAGCAGGGCCGGCAGGTACGGGTGGGCGCAGTCGGTGACGAACAGCCGGTCCCCCCGCCGCAGTCCGCAGGAGTCGAGGACGCTCGCCAGCCGGAGACTGGCATCGCGCAGCTCGCCGTAGTGGAGGGTCCGGTCGCCCCGGGTGACCGCGGGAGCGGTGGGGCGGCGGATTCGGTCGTCGAGGAGGTCGTGCAGCAGTTGTGGTGCCACGTCGTGGGTCACCGCCTTCCGCTGGTGACGAGCGCGCCCTCGATGAGGGCGCTGAGCCGTCGGGCGTCGCGCAGGTTGTCCGGGGTCAGCTCCTCGGGGTCGCAGACGATGCCGTACCGCTCCTCCAGCTGCTCGATGAGGTCAGCCATCACGAAGGAACTGAAGGCCGGGTAGCGGTCCAGCTGCGGCTGTGCGGCGATCCGTTCCGGTGTCTCTCCCAGCACGCCGGCCGCGTACCGGGTCACCGTGATGAACACGTTCTCCGATGTCATGGGGGTCCTTCGTGATCGGCTCTGGTCCTTCGTGATCGGCTCCGGTCCGGGCGAGCGGCTCCGGTCCGGGGCGAGCGGCTCCGGTCCGGGGCGAGCGGCTCCGGTCCGGTGACCGCCTCAGGCCGCCAGTCGGCGGGCGAGTTCCGCGTCGCGGGTCAGCAGCTGCGCGAACCGCTCGTGCAGTCGCGCCGGTTCCGGGCGGCCCCGGCGCACCCGGCGTGCCGCGAGGTAGCAGTGGCCGGCGAACTCCTGCCAGGCGTCCGCCTGTTGTGCCTGGGCCCTGGTTCCGTCCGTCCCGGCCGCCCGGGTGGTCAGCCAGGCGTGGTGCAGACGCCGGGACCGGGCCAGCAGCCACGTCTCCAGCAGCAGGGCCTCGGCCGCCCGGGCCCGGTCGGTGTGGTCACGGTAGGCCGCCACGTACTCCTTGACGGCGGTCGTCCCCGCCCGGGTCAGCGCGTCGGCGTTGCGGCGCAGGACGTCCGCCGGGTCGGGGGCGACGTGACCGGGAAGAACCGTGGGGGTGCTCGCCCGCACGGGCCCGGCGCTGCCGAGGATCCGCGAGACCTCCCGCGAGGTCATGGTCCATCCTCCGGGACGTGCGCGGCCGAAGGGTGTCTCGTTGTCGTAGGCGTCCCACACCCGCACCAGGTCCTGGTTCCGTTCGTCGAGGGTCAGCACGAAACTGTGCGACATGTGCTGCCGCCCGAAGTAGGGGCACCACGGCAGAACGTAGGCGTCAGCGACCACGAACAGGAGTCGCGAGCCCTCCCGCAGCGCGTCCACGGCCGTCGCCGCGCAAAGGCCGGCCGCCGGCCCGGGGATGTCCACGCCCACGAGGTCGCGCAGGACCTGGGTGTGCTCGGCGACGGTCGGCTCGACGGTGGGCAGGTCACCGGGACGGTCACGGGGGGCGAACCGCACGGGGGCGCCGAGCCCGGCATGGCTGCCCGGCCCGAGCAGGCAGTCGGCCACGAGGGCCAGGTTCGCCTGCACGCAGTCCATGGCCGAGGTGTCGAGGGCGCTGACGACATCGGCCGGCGAGCTGGTCTTCGTGTCCTGAGTCATGGGGCCGCCTGCTCTCCCGGTCACTGCGTTTCCTTACGGGATTCTCGACAATCCGAGCGTGGGCAATCGACGCTAGCATTCGGGATTTCCGGCGCGCACGGCCCGCTTTATTCCCCCATAAAGCCTCGCTATGGGATGCGGCATCTTTCTCTTGACTGTGACATTCGCTGAGGAAATACGATGGAAAGGCACCGAGAGCCGTGCCGCCCCCGACGCCACGATCGCTACCGGAAGGAGTCCGGAATGCCCCTGTCCGAAGGTGGCCGAATTTCCGAACTCAGCTGCTACACCACCAACCTCGTCGCATATCTCGACAGGTACGAGCCCGGCGCCGCGCACCGTCTCGCGCACGCCATCCGGCTGGCCGTGCGCACCGACCTGCCCGGCGGCGGCCTGGCGTTCAGCCAGCACCGCCGGATCGACCGCACCGGGGCCGGCTGGGAACTCGGTTACCGAGGCGCCGCCGACTGGGAGACGGCCCGCGGCGGACTACGGCGGGAAGCGTCCGCCAACGGCGCCGTGCTGGCGGGCGGAAACACCCGCCACATGGCCTGGTCCCCGCAGTTCGGCGCGGTGGACGTACCACACTGGATTCTGCTGGAAACACGGTCGGACGGCCGTTGGAGAGTGACTGATCATTTCGCGGCGCTGCTTCCCCGGGGCGAACACCGTCCCTACTCGGGGGAGCTGACCGACGACGAACTGCGCGCCCTGCTCACACCGGTCGACGCCCGCGGTCCGACAGCCGTGCGGGACGGGCTCGCCCTGGGCGAACCGGTGCCGGTACCGCCCGCCGGGGAGTACCGCTGGATCGTGCGGCAACCCCACACGATCCCGCAGCCGCCGCCCGGTTCCTGGCTGGACGAGCCGCCGGCGGTACTGGACTTCCTGGCCGGCCGGGTGGCGGCGGACGTGCCGGTCCTGGTGGACCACACCGACGACCTGTGGGCCGCGGCCCGGCATCAGTGCCATCGCATCACCGTGCTGGCCGGAGAGGGTCTGCTGCCGGAGCCCGCCGCGGGCACGGCGGTGGCGCGCTGGTCGAAGCTCCCGCAGACACTGCGCTTCGCCGCCATGTCGGCGGCCCGGGGCCGGCCCAGGCCGGAGCTGGTGGTCCGGGCCTTCGACGGCGTCATCGAGGCCCTGGCCGACCTGGACCGACCGGAGGAACAGCCGATGGCCATGACAGCGTCCCGTACCGCGCGGAGTCCCCGATGAGCGGGGGGCCGTACCGCACGGTCCGGGTCCCCCCGGAGGCGGCGCGGATGTACGACTGTCTGACAGGCGCCGCGCGGACCTCGCCCGACGCCCCGGCCGTCGTCGAGTACGCCGGGGAGGGAGCCGTACGCCTGGTCACCTACGGGCAGTTGCGGCAGCGGACCGAGGACGCCGCCACGGCGCTGACGGGCGCGGGGCTCGGCGTCGGTGACCGGGTGATGGTGGAGTCCGACATCTCGGCACCGGCCGTCGCGCTGTTCCTGGCCTGCTCGAAGCTGGGGCTGCTCTGCGTCCCGGTGACCCCGGGCACCGCCCCGCACCGGCTGGCGGGGATGGTCGACGCCGTCCAGCCCGCCCTGTACCTGCGGGCCGGTGGCGTGGCGGTGCGGCCGGTCGCACCTCCGGCCGGCACGGGCCGGTTCGGTCCCGCCGGCGTCACGGTCGAACGGCCTCCGCACCGGCCGCCGGGGTGGAGCGGCTGGCGCAGGAGCCTGGAGACCGACCCTGCGTATCTCGTCTTCACCTCCAGCGCTCTGGGCCGTCCCGCGGGGGTGGTGATGAGTCACGGCGGTCTCGGCGCACTGCACGACAGCCTGGCGGCGTGCGACCTCGTCGGCGGCGGCGACCGGGTCGTCACCACCGCGCGGTTCGGGTCCGCCGGCTGCTTGACGGACATCTGCCTGGCGCTGGGCGGCGGCGCGGCGATCATGCCGGTGCCGCCCGCCCTCCTGCACTGGCCCGGCAGCATCCTGCGCTTCCTGGAGACCGGCGGAGCCACCGTCGTGAGCGGGCCGGCGTCGGTCTGGCAGCGGGTCCTGCGCCAGGTGCGGCGGCCGGCCGGTCTCGACCGGCTGCGTACCGTGCTGCTGCGCGACCAGGAGTTCCCGCTGCCGGAGCTGCGCCAGCTCCAGACGATGCTCCCCCGGGCCCGCGTGACCCACTGTTACGGCCACGCCGAGTCGCCGGTCTGCGCCTTCACCGACATCCCCCGGCCGCTGCCCGAGAACGTGCGGAGGCTGCCGGTGGGGACCGTGCGCCCCGGGGTCGAGATGGTGGTCGTGGACGAGGACGAGCAACCCATCGACGACTGCGGGGTCGTCGGGGAACTGTACGTCCGCAGCCCGATGCTGTTCACGGCCTACTGGGGCGATCCCGAGGCGACCAGCGAGGTCCTGGTCCCGGACCCGGTGAACCGGCACTCGGGACAGACCGTGCTGCGCACCGGCGACCTGGCCTGTCTCGGGAAGGACGGGCAGCTCTACCTCCACGGCCGCTCCCTGGGCGGGCACGGCTCGTCCCGGCCGTGGCAGCACCGCGTGGACAGCAGGCAGACGGTGTCCGGTTGAGTTCTCGCGGCCCGTGCTGCCGCGTCACCCGCCCCGTTGGCGACCGAGGTGGCCGGGCGAGTTGCCCGCCACCGATCGAACAGGCCGACCGCCCGGCACCGACAGCGGCCGGCCGTACCCGGAGAGGTGTAGATCTTGCTCGAACGACGCGTACCGCTGGACGGTCACGACATTCCCTACCTGTACGGCACCGACTGCGCCCAGGAACTGGCCGACGCGCTGGCCCGGACGGCGGGGGCCGCGGAGTCCGTGCTCTTCGTGGTGGACCGCAGGGTCACCCCCCATGCCCTCCCCGTCATCAGGCGGTTGTCGGGCCACCTCAAGACGGAGACGTACGAGATCGAGGCGGCGGAGCCGAACAAGACGATGCCCCTCGTGCAGGACATCGCCGAGCACGCCGTCGCACGCGGGGTGAACCGCAGTTCCCTGGTGGTGGGCATGGGCGGGGGGCTGGTGGGGAACGTCGCCGGTCTCACCGCGGCGCTGCTGTTCCGCGGCACCCGCCTGGTGCACCTGCCCACCACACCGGTGGCCGCCTTCGACTCGGTGGTCTCCGTCAAGCAGGCGGTCAACCTGCGCGGCGGCAAGAATCTCTGCGGCACCTACTACACCCCGTCGCTGATCGCCTGCGACCTGCGCTGGCTGGCGACGGTCCCGCACACCGAACTGCTCACCGGCCTCGCCGAGATGGCCAAGAACGTCCTGGCGATCATGCCCCATCTGGAGGGGACCCTGCACGACGCGCTGCACGTCCTGCCGCGCGACCGGACGACTGCGCTGCAACAGCTGTTCGACATCGGGCTGGACTCGAAGATCCCGTTCCTCGGCAAGGACCCGCGCGAACGCAAGGAGGCCCTGGTCTTCGAGTACGGACACACCACGGGACACGCACTGGAGTTCATGTCCAACGGTGCGATGAAGCACGGTGAGGCCGTGGCGTGGGGCATGCTCGTCGCGGCCGAGGTGAGCCGGAACCTGGGCATCCTGAGCCACGAGGACCTCGAACGCCACTACCGCGTCGTCGACTGGCTGGGGCTGCCGGACGCCCGGGAGCGGCTTGCCTTCGTGGACCGGGCGGAACTGCGCGCGAAGCTGAGCACCGACAACAAGCGGGGATACGTGCCCTGCGGCCCGGACGAGGCGGCGATGGTGCTGCTGGAGTCCCTGGGCTCGCCGCTGACCGGCGCGCACGGGTATCCGCTGGTGGCTGTGGACCAGGAAGCGGTGGTGTCGGCCCTGGCCACCGTCATGGCGGGGACCAACCGGCTGGAAGGAGGGGGCAAGCGGTGGAAGACGTCGACCACACGGTGAGGACGGTACTGGCCGAAGTGCTCGGCAACGGGCTCGCGGCCGAGGACATCGAGGCGGACGTGGACCTCGTGGAGTACGGCCTGGACTCTCTCAAGGCCGTCTCGCTGCTGCTCGGCGTCGAGGAGGCCCTGGGCGTGGAGCTGGGTCCCGACGCGCTGGAGACCCGGCCCCTGACGGTCCGCGGGTTCGGCGAGCACCTGCGGTCCCTGTCCGGGGAGCAGGCCCTCACGTAGCCCACGCGATGCCCTCCTCCTCCGGGTCCGTGTATGGCCGGCGTACGGGGGATGTATCCGCCCAGGTGAGGCTGATGGCCGGGAGAGGGCGCCGCTCCGGGCGCCCCGTGTTCGGTGCCGCGCGTTGCCACCGTGGCGGCGGAAGGGCGAACTCATGGAGACTCCGCAGCTGGAGGCGTTCATCACCGTCGTCGACGCCGGCAGCTTCACCAGAGCGGCGGCGAGGCTGCGCCTGTCCCAGCCCACCGTCACCAATCGCGTCAAGGCGCTGGAGCAGGCCCTGGGGGTCACCCTGCTGGAACGGCTCCCGCAGGGTGCCGCGCCGACTCCGGCCGGCGGCGAACTGGTCCCCTACGCCCGTCAGATCGTCACGCTCAACGCCCATGCCCACCTGGCGCTCAGCTCGGCGGGCCGGCTGCGAGGACGGGTGGAGGTGGGCACGATCGAGAGTCTGACCAACCACCGGCTGCTGCCCCTGATCGAGTACGTGTACCTGCGCTATCCGTCGGTGGAGATCTCCATGCGGTCACCGGCGGAGGGGGACGCGATCTCCCACGTGCGCGGCGGGCGGCTCGACTGCGCATTCTTCGTGGACCACGTCCAGGACCATCCGGACGTGGAGACGAGGGTCCTGTGCCCCGAACCGCTGGTGCTGGTCGCCAGTCCCGGTCACCCGCTGGCCGGCCGGCCGGGCGTGCGCCACGAGGACCTGCTCGGTGCCACCCTCGTCCGCTCGGACAGCAGCGCCGGCTACCACCTGCGGTTCCAGCACCTCCTCGGCGCCCTCGGCGCCGGGCAGCCGCGGGTCTTCACCCTCAACTCGGTGGACGCGGCCAAGCGGGGCGTCGCCAACGGCGTCGGCATGGCGCTGATGCCGCAGATCGCCGTCGCGGAGGAACTCGCCGCCGGCGAGCTGTGCCGGATCGACTGGTCCCCGCCGTTCGAGACCTTCACCCAGCTGGCGAGGAGGCGCGGTGTCGCCGCGAACCCGGCGCTCGACGCGTTCGTGGACGCGGCGGTCCGGGTGGTGGAGGAGCAGCTTTGTGACCAGGCGCTGGCCCCGGCCTGAGGGCACGGTGGCCGTGCGGGCCCGGCGGACGCATCCCGTCCGCCGGGCCCGCCGCCGTCAGTCGGGCGGCCGGCGGCAACCCGGCGGCAACCCGGTGGGGACCGGCCAGCCGGGGTCGGGCCGGAAGTCGCACCAGGTCCCGTCGAACGGGAACCGCCCCTCGCTCACCAGCGAGAGCACGCGCTCCCCCTCGGCGCGGACCGCCGCCTCGTCCGTCACCCAGTAGTGCCCGGGGTGGGCCAGCCGCTCGGCCAGCTCCTCCTCGTCCTTCCACTCCCAGGTGCGGTCCGGGCGTACCACCAGGTCGAGGTCCTGGTCGACGATGTCCACGCCGGCCAGACCGTCCTTCTCCCAGCGCACCGCCGGTTCCTCCAGGTTGACGTACCACTGGGTGAAGCGGCCGTCCTCGCCGTACTGCCACCACACCGAGTGGGCGGCGCCCTCCGGCAGCAGCATCAGCGTCCCTCCCCCGGTCCAGGTGCCCTCGGCCAGGCGGTGGGAGCAGGCGGACCATTCGTCGAACGGCATGGAGCGCATCCCGCGCCCGTCGGCGGTCACCTCGTAGGCGACCGTCGTGCCCGGGGCGATCCACAGCAGCAGCCCCCGCTCGTCGTGGCCGACCACGCGCGCGGGGCGGATCCATCCGATGCGGCCCCGGCGGACATTGCGGTGCACGACGATCTGCCCGGGCCGGAGCGTCCGGTTGTCGCCGTCCCGAGGACTCTCCCGGCTCACAGCGGCAGCTCGATTCCCGTCATCTCGCCGACCGGCCGGACCGGGGTGACCGTGGCGTGTCCCGCGCCGAGCAGGGCCAGGTCGGTCCCGGGTGTCGGCTGTGCCCCGTTCTCCTCGGCGGTCAGCCGCACGAACCCTCCCTCCTCGTCGGCGACGACCATCTGGGTCGTGCCGAACGGCGCCAGTGAGGCGCGTTTCAGCTCCCGCACCTCCTCGGCCGGGCGGTCGGGGACGTTGAGGTTGAGGACGGTCCGTTCCGGCAGCCCGGGCAGGACGTTCATCAGCCGCCGGACGAGACCGGTCGCCGTCCCCCAGTGCCGGTTCTCCTCCCAGGCCGCGTCCGTCTCCTGAGTGCCGCGGCCGGCCGTGGCCTCGACCGCGGACAGGGCGTCCAGCGACACCGCGATGGCCCGCAGCCCGTTGTCCGCGGCGGTCACCGCGGCCCCCACGGTGCCCGAGTGCAGGATCGCGTGGCCCGCGTTGGTGCCCAGGTTGACACCGGAGAGCACGATCTCCGGGGGCGGGCCGAAGGCGCCCGCGGCGGCGAGGACGACCACGCACGCCGGGGAGGCGGACACGCCATGGGCGGGGATGCCGTCGAGGTCCTTCAGCTCGTGCCGCTCGACGGCGACCCGCCCCTCGTGGAGCACCGCGCCCAGACTGGCGCTGCTGCCGCTCATCTCGGTCGCCGGAGCGGCGACGACCACGTCGTGGCCGCAGTCCGCCATCTCCCGCGCGAGCCGTCTCAGACCGATGGCGAAAATCCCGTCGTCGTTGGTGACCAGCACTCGTCGCGTCGTCTCCATGCCTCATCGCCTGGCCCGTGCCGTGCGCGGATAAACATCGCTCCGAGCCCACCGGTCACCGTCCGGGCGCCATGGGGGCGCAGATGTATGGAGTCCGTACACACCGTGTATCGGAGCCAGCGACCGTACCGGTTGTGCCTGCGTGGTCACGGCCGGCCCCGGCCTCAGCGACCGCGCACGCCTTGTGAGCACGCCCAACGGAAGGAGGGCCCATGGCCCCGGCGCAGCTTCGAACTCTCCGCCTCGCCATCGACGGCGGGCTGCCGGTCCGCGGGCCGGCAGCCGGCTGGCCGGCCTGGCCACAGCCCGCGGACGGCGCGGACGAGGAACTGCTCTCCGTGCTGAAGAGTGGCAGGTGGGCCATCAGCAGCCCCTACCAGGGCGAGTTGTCCGAACGCCGGTTCGCGGCACGGTTCGCCCAGTACACCGGGGCGCGGCACTGCGTCCCCACCGACCACGGCTCCAGCGCGCTGGTGATCGCCCTGGAGTCGCTCGGGCTGCGAAGCGGTGACCTGGTGCTCGTACCGGCACTGACCTGGACGGCGAGCGCCACGGCCGTGCTGCGGGCCGGGCTCGTCCCCGTGCTGGTCGACGTCGACCCGTGGACCGGCTGCATGACCCCGGACACGCTCGACCTGGACGTGGGCGCCCGGGCGGTGATCGCCGTCCACTGGGCCTGCTCGATGGCCGACATCCCGGCACTGTCGGAGGTCGCCGTGCCCCGGGGCATGAGTGTCATCGAGGACGCGGCGCAGGCGCACGGCGCGCGATGGCAGGGACGGTCGGCGGGCACCCTCGGACGCCTGGGGTGCTTCAGCATGCAGCACGCCAAGGTCCTGACCTCCGGGGAGGGCGGTGCCGTGGTCACGGACGACGACGACCTGGCGCCCGTACTGGAGGAACTGCGCGCCGACTCCCGCCGCTACGGCGTCGGCCGGCGCCCCGGGGCTCTGGAACTGGTGGAGGATCCCTCGACGATGGGTTCCAACTTCTGCATGAGCGAGTTCGCCGCCGCGCTGCTGTGCGCCCAGCTCGGCGCGCTGGAGCGGCAGAACGCCGTCCGCACCGCCAACTACACGCGCCTGTCCGAGCTGCTGTCCGGCATCCCCGGCGTGCGCCTGCCGCGCCGCCGGCCGGAGCAGGACCGCTTGTCCCTGTACGAGGTACCGATCATTCTCGACCCGCTCCCCGAGGGCCGGGACAACGCATGGGCGGCCCGCGCGCTCAGCGCCGAGCTGCGCACCCATGTCTACACACCGCGCACGCCCTTGTCGCGCAGTGCGCTCCTGCGGCCGTGGACGAAGCCGACCATCGCCCCGCTGGCGGAGCGCTTCGTCGCCCTCCACCGGGACCGCAGTTATCCGGGTGCGGAATACCTGGCCCGGCACGCCGTGGTGCTGCACCACAGCGCGTTCCTCGGTCCGGGGACGGACATGGACGACATCGCCGAAGCGGTCGCCAAGGTCGTGGCCGGCCCGGGACACCGCGTCGGCGGCCCGCAGCACAGCGTCGAGACGAAGGTGGGCTGACATGCCTGACGAGGCGGTTCCCGAGGGCGTCCAGCCCGGCATCACGGTCGTGATACCGGTCAAGGGCAGGGTCGACCTGACCCGCTTGCTTCTGGAGAGCCTGGAGAAGTCCGCCGCGCGGTGCCCGGAACCGGCCGAGGTCGTGGTCGTGGACGACAGGGACTCACCTGAGGCCGCGGAGCACCAGGAGAACTGCCGCCGCCACGGCGCGCGTTACGTCGGCGGTCCCAGCCATGTCGGCGCCAAGCGCAACCTCGGCGCCCACCTCGCCCGGCACGACCTGCTCTGTTTCGTGGACTCCGACTGCCGTGCCGCTCCCGGGCTGCTGAGCCGTCACGTCCAGGCGCTGCGCGGCGCGCCGCCCGAGGTGGCCGCGGTCGCCGGGCCGGCGCTGCTGGCCGCCGAGGGCGAGACGACAGTCTCACGGATCATGAAGCGGTCCTGGCTGCTCAACGGCCATCACGAGGACCCGCTGCACCATGAGCGGATGACCTGCGCGGGCACCTCCAACCTGGCGGTCAGGCGGGACGTGTTCGAAGCGGTCGGCGGTTTCCCGGAGGACTCCCCCCACCCGCTGGGAGGCGAGGACATCGACTTCGGGCTCCGGCTGACCGGGCGCGGCCACGTCACCGCCTGCGACCCCGAGGCCGTCGTCACGCATGACGCCACCAGCACCGACACCGTACGGGCGGTGTGCCGACGGCTGATGAACTACGGGCGGTCCGAGCAGTGGCTCTGCCTCAGGCACCCGGAACGGCGGCGGTTCCGGCTCAACCCGGTCAGCGCCCTCGCCCTGACTGGCCTCGCCTCGCTGGCCGGTCCGCGCCGCGGGCGCCGCTCGCTCGCCGTGCCGACGGTGGCGGGTGTCCTGCTGGCCGCCCGGACCAAACCCCTGTTGCACGGTGAGTGGTCCGCCCGGGCCCTGGCCGACTCGGTGGCCTGCGCGCTGCTGGAGTGCTTCTTCGACATGGGCGCCGTGGTCGGCGCGGTCGAACACCGCCGCCCGGACCTGTTGTTCGCCGGCTTCGAGATGCCGGATGACAGCGCGTACCGCCGCACCGACGACGGGAGGCGACCCGATGACGGGAGGTGACCCGATGACGGGCAGAACGACGCACACACCGCCGGAGGCCTCCGGTGACTGCCTGCCACTGGCCCCTGCCCAGGAGACGCTGTGGGAGTTCCTGCGGGCGCTGGCCCCGGACGATCCCGGGGCGGCGCGGCTGCCGGTCGTGGACTTCCGCCGTATCGAGGGGACCTTGGACCTGCCGGCCTTCGAGCAGGCACTGCGCGATGTGACGCGGCGCCACCACGCGCTGCGCATGGTCTTCGACCGCCTCGGGGACGAGCCTCTGCTGCGGACCCGTGCGGAGGCGGAAGCCCCCTTCACCTACCTGGACCTGTCCGGGCTGCCCGCCGCTGAGCGGGAGCGGCGGGTCGACGCGCTGGTGCACGGCGAGCGCTTCCCCGCTTTCAACCTGCTGACGGGGCCGCTGTGGCGGGTGCACCTGGTGTGCCTCCGGCCCGGCGACCACCTCCTGGTGGCGTCGTTCTTCCACGTCATATCCGACGGCTGGTCCTGCCAGGTGTTCGTGGAGGACCTCGTGCAGGCGTACGGGGCACGGCTCGGCCACGGCTCCCCGCCGGGGGATCTCGACGTGACGTTCCAGGACGTCATCGCGTGGCAGCGCGCGCTCCTGGCCGAGGACCCCGCACGGGACGCGTACTGGCGACGGCAACTGCTGCCCCTGCCCGCCGAGCCGGTGTTCCCGCCAAGGGCCACGCCCCGCGGCCGGGACCTGACGGCCGAGGTGGCCCATCCGTTCGCCTTCGGCGACGAGGTCGCCGCCGCGGTACGGGACCTGGCGTGGCGGGCCCGCAGCACGTCGTTCCTGGTGCTGCTGGCCGCCTACCACGTCCTGCTGTGCCGCCGGCTGGGCCGGGACCGGCTGGTCGCCGGCACCACGACGCTGGGCCGTACGACCCCGCGGGCCCGGCGGGTCATCGGCCAGTTCACCAACAACGTCTATCCGGCGGTGCGCGTGGGCCCCGCCGACTCCTTCCTGGACGTGGTGCGGTCGCTGCACGCGACGACGAACGAGGCCGTGGCGCACGTGTCCTCCTTCAACCGCCTGGCCCGCGCGGTGTGTCCGGACTTCGACCGGGTGCGGCCGTGGTCGTTCGTCAAGGTGTTCGACTACTGGTTCCAGTCGGCCGCGCCCGCCGTACCCGATCTCCAGGCGCCCGGACTGCGCGTCCGGCAGGTGTCACCGGGCGGCGAGGGTGCCCTGGACGACGGGCCGCCGACGGCCGACCTCGCCGAGGCGGGGGACCGGCTGTCCGTGTGGGCGCGGCGCGGTGTGCCGATCGTGGTCGTCGACGACGCCCGTCGCGGCGGGGTGCTGATCTACAACCGGGACCTCTACGACCCGGGCGCGGTCGCAGACCTGGCGGCGGAGTACCAGGCGACCGTGGCCGCCCTGACCGCCGCACCGCAGAGCGCGCTGCGGGACGCCTTCGCGGCCCCCCGGGCCTGACCCCGGAGCGGGCCGGTCACCGCGCGTTCACCGGACACCCCGAAGGGAGACTCCTCGTGACCCGGACCCTCGCCGAGAACGGCACGCTGTACACGTGGTTCCACGACACCGCCCTGCGCCACCCCGGCGTAACGGCCGTGGAGACCGAGAGCCAGGCGGTGAGCTACGAGGAACTGGACGCCCTGTCCGGCCGGGTGGCCGCCGCCCTGGTGCGGAGCGGCGGCCGTCGGCCGGCCACCGTGGGGCTGCTCGCCGCACGAGGTCTGGCCGGATACGCGGGCTATCTGGCGGCGCTCCGGCTGGGCGCGGCCGTCGTCCCACTGAACCCCGGCTTTCCCCCGGCGCGGAACACGGCGGTGGCACGGACCGCCGGGGTGGGGACACTGGTGTGCGACGAGGCCGGCGCGCCGCACGCGGCGCAGGTGGCCGCCGCCTGCCAAGCGGATCTCGTCCCGCTGGTGGCGACGGACCGCGGCGACTGGCCGTCCGCCCTGCCGGCCGGCTCCTGGCCGGAGCGCTGCCCCGCGACACCGCATGACATCGCCTACACGCTCTTCACCTCCGGCTCCACCGGTGCGCCGAAAGGCGTGCCCATCCGCCACCGCAACCTCCGTGCCTACCTCGCCGCCCGCGCCGAGCACCACGAGGTGGGGCCGGGTGCCCGCCTCTCGCAGACGTTCGAACTGACCTTTGATCCCTCGGTCTTCGACCTCTTCGTCACCTGGACGTCGGGGGCGACGCTGGTGGTGCCGGGAGCGGACGAGGTGCTGCGGCCCGTGGAGTTCGTCAACTCCCGGCGTCTGACCCACTGGTTCTCGGTCCCGTCGGTGATCTCCCTGGCCCGCAGGCTGCGGGCGCTGCCCGCGGGCAGCATGCCCGGCCTGCGGCACAGCGTCTTCGCCGGTGAACAGCTCACCCTGGACCAGGCAGCCGTCTGGTCGGCGGCGGCGCCGAACAGCGCCGTCGACAACCTCTACGGGCCGACGGAACTGACCATCACCTGCACCGGGTACCGGCTGCCGCCCGACCCCCGGAACTGGCCGGACACCTCGAACGGCACCGTGCCGATCGGCGGCCCCCACCCCCTTCTGGAGGCCATCGTCCTGGACAGTAGCGGGACGGAGGCGACCGAGGGCGAGCTGTGCGTGCGGGGGCCGCAGCGCTTCGACGGCTACGCCGATCCCGAGCATGGCCGGCACGCCTTCGTCCGCCGCCCGGAGCGGGGCGCCACCGTCGAGGGCGATCCCGCCGATCCGCGGTGCTACTACCGCACCGGGGACCGGGTGCGCCGCGAGAACGGCCAACTGGTGCATGTGGGGCGGCTTGACGACCAGGTCAAGATAGCGGGCCATCGCGTCGAGCCCAGCGAGGTCGAGGCGGTGCTCAGGCGGCACCCGCTGGTACGCGAGGCGGTGGTACTGCCGACCACCGCCGGCACAGCGGGGCTGCACGCCTTCTACGTCGCCGAGTCGGCGAAGGAGCCCGCGCAGGCACCGGACCTGATCCAGTGGGTGGGCACACACCTGCCGCGGTACATGATCCCCCGCCGCTTCTCCCAGGTCGCCGGCTTCCCGGTGAACGCCAGCGGCAAGACGGACCGCCGGCGACTGGCCCGTATGGCCGAAGGGAACGCGGAGGCCGCCGTACCGGCCGCGGGAGGGGTTTCGCGATGACCGCTCCCCCTCCGTACGTGCCGGACGACGCGCTGCTCGCCCGCGCCCGCGAACTGGGCAAGGACCGTTTCACCGTGGCGCCCGGAGGGTCACCCGAGGTGGAGAGGCAGGTCCGGGAGGCCGCCCGCGCCGAGGGGCTTTCACCGGGCGCCTACCTGTGGCGCAAGGCCGGGTCCGTCGACGTGGGGTCGCCGCACGACGGCGCGGTCTTCTGGGGCTACCAGGATCCGGTGGACCAGTATCTGGAATGCCACTACGTGGCCATGGCCTGGGTCGAACGCCACAACCGCGACCACCCCGAGCACCCGATGACCACCTTCTGGACCACCCCGGGCGGCGTCGAGATGGACGTGCTCAACAGGCTGTCCGCCGCGCAGTGGGAGGCACTCGGGCTGGACGTCGACTTCCCGATGCGGCTGTGGGAACTGATGTCGCTGCGGTACTCCCTGCTCTGCACGGGCGCGGTGACCCTGTTCTGCACCCACTTCCACCCTGACGCCCTCCTCGGCCGTACCGAACTTCCGGCGCTGCGCTGCAATCCCGCCGTCGGGCCGGAGCGGCTGTACTTCGTCCACCGGCCGCCCGAGCGGCTGAGCAACGGCGTCACCGTGCCGGAGAACGTCCGGCGGATCGCGGCCGAGCCCGGCAACCAGGCGACTCTCCAGTTCTACGCCCCCGACCGGCCGGGTTTCCTCGACGTCGTGGAGGCGGGCGGGTGGAGTGAGGGGCGGCTGCGCTCGCGGGTGGCGGAACTCCGCGCGGAGGTACGGCGTGCGGACCGTGTGTGGGAGGCCGCCGTCCGCCGGGGCCCCGCGGTCCCCGAGAGGCCGGCGGGGCGTCCCTGGACGCCGGTCCGGCCGCTCATCGATGCGGTGCAGGCCGTACCGGAGAGCTGACCGCACCGCCAGGTCCCTGCCGGGCCGTCGTCCGTGACCCGGCAGGGACCTCAGTCGTTGTCCTCCGCCCGCGCGGAGTCCGCACCGGCCGCGGCCCGCCCCGACAGCAGTGCCACGCACAGCGTCGACAGCACGAGGGTGCCCAGGGCGATCCGGAGGTTCGTCAGGTCGGCGAGCACGCCGATCACCGGGGCCGCCAGCAGGAAGCCCGGCCACTGCCCCATGACGACGACGGAGACGCCCTCGCCCGCCGTCAGCCCCGGCTGCTTGCCGGCCAGCCCGAAGACGCTGGGCAGCACGCATGCCACGCCGAGGCCGAGGACGACGAAGCCGGCCAGCGCCGCCACCGGCTGCGCCCAGGCGACGACGATCACCGCGCCCAGCGCGGCCGTCAGCGACGACAGCCGGAGGAACCTGCGGTGCCCCAGCCGGCTGACCGCCCGGTCACCCACCATCCGCGCGGTGGCGGTGGCCACGGCGAAGCCGGTGTACGTCGCGGCGGCCAGGGTCCCTCCCGCGTCCAGGAAGTCGGCGGCGTACAGGGCGCTCCACTGGTTGGTGCTCCCCTCGACGAAGGACATCAAAAAGCCGATCGCGCCCAGCAGGAGCAACCGGGGTGTGAACCGGTGCCGCACCCGCTCCCTGAACCCGCCCTTGCGGCGGGGCAGTTCCGCGTCGTCGGGCAGCCAGCGACCCCACACCAGCAGCAGCGCGCCGAGCAGCACGCTGCTGACGGCGAGCTGGACGCCGGGCGCCACGTCCACCGACACGGCGGCCATGCCCAGCACACCGCCGCCCAGCACACCGAAGCTGAAACAGGCGTGGAAAGTCGACAGCAGGGGCCGCCCGTAGCGGCGCTCGACCTCGACGGCCTGAGCGTTCATGGGAGTGGACAGGAGGTTCGCAGCGAATCCCCACGTGGCCAGCCCCACCACGAGGGCGACCGTCGTGGTGGCCGAGGCCATCAGCGGAGCGTTGGCCAGCACCAGGGCGGCGCCGACCAGACTGAGGCGGCGTACGCTCACCCGCCCGATCAGGACGGTCACCACCCCGAGGGACACCAGGTCCCCGGCGGTGGAGGCGGTGTTGGCCAGCCCCCAGGCGGCGTCGTCGAGTCCCACCGAGTGCCGTACCTCGGGAATGCGGGCCGACCAGCCCCCCATGGTCGTTCCCATGATCACGAACACCAGGCAGACCGACAGCCGTGCCCGTAAGGCGCCCCGGGGGACCGACGCGACCAGGGTGTCGTTCGTCGGTTCGGTACCGAAAGAGCTCATAGGTGTAGGTTCCTCGATCACTCGCGGACAAGGTCGGCGGCCGTCAGGAGTGGGCGTGCGCGCACGTGCCCCCCGAGGGAGTCCTGGCGAATGCGCGGTACAGGTCGGGAATGCGGTGTTCCGGCGGCCGGTCGGCGACCGGTATCAGGAAGTGATACCGCGTCAGCTCATCGAGGACGCTCTCGGCCACCGTCTCCGGCAGCCCGAGCTCGTCCTGCAGGGAGTCCGCCGTGACGGTCACGGCGTCGGCGCTGCCCAGCCGGCAGAAGATCTCCCGTGTCATCGGGGCGAGCGCGCGGAAGCTCTCCGCGAGCCGCGCCGGCACCGACAGGTCGCCCACCACCAGCTCGTTCAGCCGGGTCTGCTCGTCGGCGAGCGAGCGGGCCATCGCGGACAGGGACGACGTCGGCCGGGCCGCGAGTCGGGCCCCGGCGATGCGCAGCGCGAGGGGCAGCCCTTCGCACGCCTCGGCGACCCGGGTGGCCTCCTGGGGTTCGGCCGCCACGCGATCCACGCCGACCAGGGCGGCCAGGAGCTGGGTGGACGCGGCCTGGGTCAAAGAGGGCAGGGACAGGCGCAGGTCGGCGTCGAGATCGACCAGCGAGGGGCGACTGGTGACCAGCACCAGGCAGCGACCGACCCCTGGCAGCAGGGGGCGGATCTGGGCGGTGTCGGCGACGTCGTCGAGCACGATGAGCGCGCGCCGGTCGGCGATCATCGACCGGTACAGCGCCTCCTGTTCGTACTGGCCCGGGGGGATGGCCGAGGTGGGCAGGCCCATAGCGCCGAGCAGTTCGGTGATCACGTCACCGGAGGACCGGGGCCGGTCGCTCGTCCCGTCGAGGGTGGCGAAGAGCTGGGCCTGGGGGAAGAGGTGGCGCAGGCGGTAGGCGGCGGCGAGGGCCGTGGCCGTCTTGCCTATCCCCGGCGGGCCGGAGAGGGAGACGACGGCGGCGTCGGGTCGGCCGCGGTCGGCGTCGAAGAGCTCGGCGACGGCGTCGAGTTGGCACAGCACGTCGTCGCGTCCCACAAGGATCGGCGGGCGGGGCGGCAGATCGCAGGGTGCTCCCCCGGGGACGCGTACCACGAGCGGCCGGTCCGGTGTGCCGGTCGGGGCGGCGCCGGGTGTCTCGCCGCGGAGGATGGCGGACTGCAACCGCTGGAGCTCGGCGCCCGGTTC
This sequence comes from Streptomyces sp. NPDC003011, assembly GCF_053591515.1. Classification (NCBI taxonomy): domain Bacteria; kingdom Bacillati; phylum Actinomycetota; class Actinomycetes; order Kitasatosporales; family Streptomycetaceae; genus Streptomyces; species Streptomyces sp. NPDC003011. Next base: position 15,530 of record NZ_JBSFTY010000076.1, on the reverse strand, counting down.
GACCGCGACCTCCTCCACCAGGATCTCACGGGCCTGCCGGTAGGCGGCCAAGGCCTCGGCGGTGCGGCCGGTCCCGCCGAGCGCGATCATCAGCTGTGCCCAGGTCCGCTCGCACAGCGGACGCTCGGTGGTCATGTCCCACAGCTCGGAGACGGCCTGCGCGTGTCGGCCCAGGGCGAGTTGGGCGTCGATCCGGGCCGAGGCGACGGACCAGCGCTCCTCCTCCAGCACGGTCAACTTCGCCGCGAGCGACTGCCCCAGTTCCAGTCCTTCCACCGGGCGCCCCCGCCACATCCGCAGCGCCCCGCTGAAGCAGTCCTCGGCGGCGCGGTGGTCCCCGCGCTGTGCCGCACGGTTGCCGGCATCGGCCAGGGACCGGAAGCGCAGCAGGTCGAGTTCGTCGGTGTCCACGGCCAGCCGGTAGCCCTCGGGGTGGCTGCTCAGTCTGCCTTCTCTGCCGTCGGCCCACAGCAGCTGGCGGCGTAGTTCATAGACATAGGTACGGATGTTGGCCAGGGCCGAACTCGGTGGTTCGTCGGGCCAGACGGCCCCCAGCAGTCCGCCGACTGACACCGTTCGGTTCGGATTGACGAGCAATGCGGCGAGGAGAGCGCCTCTGCGCCTGCCTCGCACGGGTAATTGTATATTCGCGGACTCTGCTTCGAGCGGGCCTAAAACCCCGAACTTCATACGGGTGTTCTCCTATGAGCAGCTTCAGACGACGGCATGGTGCTCAGGCGGCAGAACGTACCTGGATGATCGCCTTGCGGCGCCGCACCATGCGGCGCATTCCTCCCGCATTTCCCTTCGGTGCACACAAGACATCTCACTGGTGCCCATGATCCCTTGCCCGAAACCCTGTTGTTTCACTGTTCACCGAAACCGCCACGGACACTCTGATGTATGTGGCATGTAGGCGGCGTGTATGACCCTGGAGCAGTCTCTGTCCGAGAGCGGTACAGGGTGCACCGCTTCGCCGGACACTCCGGCTTCCGCCTCCTCGACGAAGGCGATCTTCAGATGGCTGTCTCCCCCGACTCCTTCACCCGTGCCATGAGCCGGGTGCCCGCTCCCGTCACGGTCGTCACGACCATCACCCCCGACGGCCGTTCCTGGGGCTTCACCGCCAGTTCGTTCTGCTCGCTCTCCCTCGACCCGCCTCTGGTCCTCCTCTGTCTGGCCAGGAACGCACATGCGCACTCCGCCTTCACCCTGGCCGAGACGTTCCTGGTCAACGTGCTGGCCGCGGAGCACTCGTCGGTGGCGCTGCATTTCGCCGCGCACGACCGGCGCAAGGTGGCGACGAGCGGGTTCATCCCGAGCGAGAACGGGCTGCCGGGCCTGCCGGAGGCGACCGCGCGCCTGGTCTGCAGCAAGCACAGCGTGCTGGACGGCGGCGATCACAGCATCATCGTGGGCCTCGTCGAGGGCACGCACGTCAGCGACCGGATCCCGCTGTCCTACTGCGACCGGGGCTTCGCCCGGCCGGCACCCCTGCCCCGCCCGCCGTCGACCGACAGGGTTCCCGGAGCGCGGGTCTCGCGCACGCCGTGAGAACACCGCCCGCGCGGTCGCGCGGGCAGCCGTCAGCCAGTTCAGTCGCCCCGGAGGGCGGTGCTGGAACGCCTACTCATGAATGAGGATCACCATGACTCTCGTGGACACGAGGTCGCCGGTCTGGCTCAGTGAAGCCGACTGCCGCCTTGAGGATTTCCGCGCATGCGTCGAGCAGACCACCGACCCAGGTATCTGTCCCACGGCCGACGCCGTCGAGCGGAACATCCCCCTGTACGACTCCCGGCGTCTGGGTTCCCTCGCCGCCACGGGGCAGGGCCGCCGGGAACTCCAGGCGGAGATCGTCCGCGTGCTGTCACAGGGGCCGGGCGTGGCCGTGTTCACGCGCGCCTTCGCCGATCTGTCGGTCGTCGACCGGGCCACCGACGTCTTCACGGCGTTGATCGAGGAGGAACGTGCCGCGGGTACCGCACGCGGGGACCACTACGCCAAGCCCGGCACCAACGACCGGGTGTGGAACGCGATGGAGAAACTCGCCCGCCGGGCACCCGAGGTGTTCGCCGACTACTACGCCAACGACATCGTCGCGCTGGTCTCCGCGGCCTGGCTCGGACCCGGGTACCAGGTCACCTCCCAGGTCAACGTGGTCAATCCCGGCGCCGCCGCGCAACGCGTGCACCGCGACTACCACTTCGGGTTCCTGTCCGACGAACGCGCCGCCGCCTTCCCCCGCCACACCCATGTGATGGCGCCGGTGCTGACCCTGCAGGGCGCGGTCGCCCACTGCGACATGCCGGTGGAGAGCGGACCAACGCTGTACCTGCCGCACTCCCACAAGTACGAGCCGGGCTATCTGGCCTGGCGGCGGCCGGAGTTCGGCGCTTACTTCGAGGAGCACCACGTCCAGTTGCCGCTGAAGAAGGGGGACGTGGTCTTCTTCAATCCGGCGCTCTTCCACGCGGCCGGACACAACCGCACCGCCACCGTCCGGCGCATGGGCAATCTGTTGCAGGTCTCCTCCCCCTTCGGCCGGGCGATGGAGAGCGTGGATCGCGAGGCCATGGTGAACACGGTCTACCCGGTGCTGCGTCAGCGCAAGGCGGAGGGGGCCGACGAACAGTGGCTGCGCAATGTCGTCGACAGCTGCGCCGAGGGCTACTCCTTCCCCACGGATCTCGATCTGGACGCCCCGGTCGGCGGCCTGGCACCGCCCACCCCGGCCGAGACGGTGTGGCAGGCACTCGAGGAAGGGAGGTCCGCGCGGGAACTGGCGGCGGACCTGCGCGCGGCCACGCTACGGCGCGGGGGCGGCGGGCGATGAGTGCTCGCCTCCCGGCCGCGTGCGGTGCGTCGCCGTGTCCGGCGGCGGGGACACCTCCGTGAGCGTCGACGGCGACCCGCCCCACCGGGCCGGCCGGCGGCGGGGCCGTCGTCGCGAGGCGTTCAGCGGTACGTTCCCAGCGGTCTCATCGGTTTCATCGGTTTCATCGGTCTCATCGGTGTCCGCGGATGCGGTGGCGTGCGCTGGTGCGGCGGCCTCCGTGCCCCCGGACACGGCGGTCTCATCCGTATCCGGCGGTGTGGCCGTCGCCGCGTGGCCGGCGTCGCAGGAGCGCGAGGGCCGCCAGCGACGGCGCGTCCACGAACCGGCCGTCCGCCACCATGTCGTCCAGTGTTCCGGCGTCCACCCAGCGCTGCACCATGTCGGCCTCGGTGGCCTCCCGGCGCGGCTCGCCGTGGGTCAGGCCCTCGGCGAGGAAGACCTGACAGCCCTGCGAGGAGTAGCCGTGGGCCACGTGGATCCGGCCCAGCCAGGTGAGGGAGTCGGCCACCAGTCCGGTCTCCTCACGCAGTTCGGTCCGAGCGAGTGCCACCGCGTCCCCCGAGGGACCCCCGGCGCCCGCGGTGCCGTCCGGATCGCCGCCCGCGGCGGATGTCTTCGCCGACTCGGGCCACGAGCCCTGAGGGAACTCCCAGAACCGGCCGCCCACCGGATAGCGGTACTGCTCCACCAGATGGAACCCGTCCCGTTCGCGGGGCACGATCAGGACGAAATCCGGCTTGTCCACCACCCCGTACAGGCCGTCCGAGCCATCGGGGCGGCGCAGCCTGTCCTCACGGACCGTCATCCACGGGTTGCGGTAGGCGAGCCGGGACTCCAGGAGTTCGGGGGCTCCGGCCGTCCCGTCGGTGCGGCGGGCCGGACCGTCGGGCGCCGTCATCGCCGTACCGTCTCATCACGGCCCGGCACCGGGGAATGCGCGGGACGTTCTCCCCCTGCACGAAGGGGACCGGTCCGCCGCCCGGCGGGTTCCGCGCAGCGAGGGCACAGCCGGATCACCGCCGGCCATGGTGTTTCGGACGCGTTGTGCACCTTCGGTACCTCCGGCTTCGGCGAGTTCCGATGCCGCCGTCCCGGTCGCTCCGTCCGGGACGCGCCCCGGGACCAGCGCATCGTCAGTGGATCACGGCAGGCGGAATCGTACCCGGACGGCTCCGGCGGGGAAGGTGGACGAGCGCGTGGCCCGGGATAGGGAACGCGGGGATTCATGGAGCGGGGGCCTGTATCGGCCAGACCTGCTCGGGTGCCATGCCCTGCACGATCGCCGGAAAAGCGGAGGGAGAATGCGGTCGCGTCCCACATCGAATCCCCGAAACCCCGTCCGTTCTGACCGGATCACGACGGTACCGTTCTTGACTCTCCACTCACGTTCCGTTTTCAATGAATCGGTCCGAAGATCCACCGCCCTTTTCATGATCGGCTGCTCTTCCCCTTCCGTGGATCATGCGCAGGTCGACGTCAGCAGGGGAATCGCTGCTGCGGGCAGCTCTCAGAGAACCGAATCTGCGGCGTGGCGGATCACCGTTCGATCACTTCACCCGGACTCTCCGGCAGCTCGGCGGTGATCGTCGCAGAGCACCGCAGTCCCGTCATCCACCGAAGAGGCGAAGTGGCGAGATTTCTGCTGATGGTCCACACCCGTCCGCTACCGGGGCGGGAGGCCGAATACCACCGTTGGTACAACGATTTCCACCTCGACGAGGTGCTGCGCGTCCCCGGGTTCGTCACCGCCGAACGGTGCGCCCCGCCAAGCGGCGAGGACGCGGAGTTCGCCGGGGACGGCACCCACCTCGCCCTGTTCACCGTCGAGTCGGACGACTTCGCGGCGACCGTCGCGACGTTCCGCGAGGCCCAGCGGTCCATGGCGCGGCCTCCCTGCCTGGACCCGGAGAGCGTCTCGCTCACATGGTGGCGTTCCCTCGGAAGCCGTACGACGGCGTTGTCCTCCGCAGCCTCGCCCCGCGCGTAGCACCCTCACCGGTCAGCCGACACATCCGTGGGACCCCACGACCGCCGTTCGCCGTGGAACGGCGGGGGCCGTAGCCAACCCTCGGCGCCCCCAGGCCGGCACCGGGGTGCCCTGGTGCAAAACGAGAGGCGTGACGACATGACAGCCCAGCCCGAATCCGCGTTACAGACCGTGCTGCCCGGCCCCGCGGCACCCGCCGCGCACAGGTGGCGGGTGAGTACGAGCAAGGAAGTCAGCTACGAGGTGCGACTGAGCCCAGACCTCCTTGATCCGGACAACCCGGCCCTGGCCGCGGCGGGCCTGACCGAGACGATCCGGCCCGGGCGCCGGCTGGTCGTCGTCGACGCCACCGTGTACGGCCTGTACGGGACGCGCCTTCGTGAGTACTTCGAGAAGCAGGACGTCGAGTACGGACTGTGCGTCATCGACGCCCACGAGTCCGTCAAGAGCATGGAGACCGTCTTCGAGATCGTCTCCTCGATGGACGCCTTCGGTGTCTCCCGGCGCCGCGAACCCGTCATCGCCATCGGGGGCGGCGTCCTGACCGACCTGGCCGGCCTCGCCGCCAGCCTCTACCGCCGCTCCACCCCCTACATCCGGGTCCCCACCACCCTGATCTGCATGGTCGACGCCGCCATCGGGGCCAAGACCGGGGTCAACTTCCGCGAGCACAAGAACCGGCTGGGCACCTATCACCCCTCCGCCGTCACCCTCATCGACCGGGAGTTCCTCTCCACCCTCAGCACCCGCCACGTGTGCAACGGCCTCGCCGAGATCCTCAAGATGGCCATGGTGAAGGACGCCGAGCTGTTCGGGCACCTCGCGGCCCACGGCGCGCACCTGGTCCGAGACGGGATGCGGGCCGGCGCCGGGCCGGACCGCGACGAGGTCGCCACCGAAGTGATGCGACTGGCCATTCACGGCATGCTCGAGGAACTGGAGCCCAACCTCTGGGAGCACGACCTGCGGCGCCTGGTCGACTTCGGCCACTCCTTCTCGCCCGCGATCGAGATGGAGGCCCTGCCCCAACTGCTGCACGGCGAAGCGGTCTGCATCGACATGGCGCTCAGCTCCGTCCTCGCCCACCGGCGCGGACTGCTCGATGAGACCGAACTGCACCGCGTCCTCGACGTCATGGCCGGCCTCGGCCTGCCCACGTGGCACCCGGTGTGCACCACCGAGCTGATCGCCCGCGGCCTCGGCGACACCATGCGCCACCGCGACGGCCAGCAGCTCCTGCCCCTGCCCGACGGCATCGGGCACGTCCGCTTCGTCAACGACGTCACCCGCGACGAACTGGACGCCGCGCTGCGGGTGCTGCGTGGCATCGGCGCCGCCTCGGTGTCCGTGGGCGTATCCGCGGCCCGGGGGGTCTGATGGACGGGGTACGCGCGGTGCTGCTGGCCGGCGGGGAGGGCCGCCGGATGGGCCCGTTGGGCCAGGGCCGGCTCAAGCCCCTGGTCCCGTTCGGCGGCACCAGCCGGCTCATCGACTTCAGTCTCGCCAACACGCGTGACTCCGGCTTTCGCGAGGTGCTGCTGCTGTCGCAGTACGAGGAACGCCGCCTCATGGACGACCTGCACACGGTGTGGAACCGCACCAGCCCCGGCTTCCGGGTCCACTTCGGGCCGTACGACGCCGTCTACCGCGAGGCCACCGGACCGCTCCCGCTCGCCCTGCCCGAACGGACCTGGCCGGGCGAGCGCGGCACCGCCGACGCCCTGATCCGCAAGGCACCCCACGTCTTCGGCCCGGACACCTCCGAGGTGATGGTGCTCCACGCCGACCACGTCTACCGCTTCGACTACGGCGACATGATCCGCCGGCACCGCGCCGACGGCGCCGCCCTGACCGTGTCCTACCAGCGCATCGAACGACGCTGGGTGCACCTGTTCGGCATGGTCGGCTTCGACGCGGCCGGCAACCTGACGGCCTTCGTGGAAAAACCCGAGCACCCCACGAGCGACCTGGTCTTCGCCGCGTTCTGCGTCTTCGACGCCGCCGTCCTGCACCGCTACCTCGAACGCCTCGACGGCACGGACTGGCAGCAGGACATCAGCCGCGACGTGATCCCCGCCATGCTGGCCGGCGGCGAACGCATCCGGGGCTACGAGGTCACCGGCTACTGGGAGGACATCGGCACCGTCGAGCGCTACCACCGCGCCCACCGGGGCCTGCTCACCGATCCGCCCACCCTCGCCCTGGCCGACCTGCCGCGCACGGTCGCCCCCGGCGTCCCCCGCCGCCGCGTCGCCCACGAGAACGGCGTGCACCGCAGCATCGTCGCCACCGACCTGGTCAACGAAGGCCGGGTCGAGCACAGCGTGGTCTGTCCCGGTGTGCGGATCGGAGCCGGTGCCCGGGTCAGCGACTGCGTCCTGCTGCCCGGCACCCGCATACCCGCCGGCACCGAACTGTCCGCCGCCATCGTGCTGGAGGACGGCACAGTCCAGCCTTGTGAACCCGCACCGGCTGTCGGAGGTGTCGCCCCATGACCACCGCGCCCCTGAGCGCGGGCGGCCCCCGCGTCTCGGTCGTCGCCGACCTCGGCGGCACCACGCTGCGCCTGGGCCGCGTCGCCGGCGGTGTCCTGGACGCGGCCTCCGTGCGCCGGATCCCCACCGAGGGCATCGACCGGCATCGCACCCTGCCTCCCCAGGTCCTACAGGACCAGGTCGTCGAACAGCTCGCCGCGGAACTGGAGGAGTATCTGCGCTCCCCGCACGGTGCCGGCGCGGACGCCGTCGGCGTCTCCTTCGCAGGCCCCCTCAGCAAGGACGGCACGGTCCTCGCCGGTCCCACGCTGTGGGGCGGCACCGCCGCCCCCCTGCCCATCACCGGCATCCTCACGCGCCGGCTCTCCGTCCCCGTCGTCGTCGCCAACGACATCACCGCGGCGGCCTGGCGCTACGCCGCCACCGAACCCGTCCCCTTCTGCCTCATCACTGTCAGCTCCGGCATCGGACACAAGGTCTTCCGGCACGGCGAAGTCCTCATCGACGAGGCCGGACACGGTGGGGAGATCGGCCACTGGCGGGTCGACCCGCGTCCGGACGCCATGCCCTGTGAGTGCGGCGGTCGGGGCCACCTCGGCGGCATCGCCTCCGGCCGGGGAGTGCTGCTCGCCGCCCGCAGCGCGGCCGCCGACGCCCCGGCCGACTTCGCGGGCTCCGCGCTCGCCGGACCCGCGGGCCACCGCCCCGACGGCATCACCAACCAGGCACTCGCCCTCGCCGTCCGCGCGGGGGACCCCTTCGCCACCGCCGTGCTCAGCGACTGCCTGCTGCCCCTCGCCCAGGCCGTCAACTGCCTGTTCACCGCCATCGGCATCCGCCGGTACCTCTTCATCGGAGGATTCGCCGTGGCCGTCGGCTCCCCCTTCCTCCGCCTCCTCGGCGACCAGCTGACCCGCCTGGGCTGTTTCGGCCTCGACGAACGGCAGATCCGCGACATGCTCGCTCTGGGGGCCGCCGACGACGACCACAGCCTGATCGGCATGGCCCGGATGGTCGCCCACACGCTGCCCGCGCCGGCCGACACCGGAGGCCGCCGGTGAAGACCCTCGTCGTCGGCAGCGGCTTCGTCGGCCGCGCCATCGCCCGCCATCTCCTCGCCCACGGCGACGACGCCGTACTGGCCTCCCGCACCCCGCCCTTCGCCGACGGCGCCCCCGTGACACCCGACTGGGTCCCCCTGGACGTCGTCGTACCCGGCGCCTTCGCCAAGGCCCTGCACCGCACCGCCGCCGACAGCGTGGTCCTCGTGCACGGTCCCTCCGACGTCACCTGGTGCGAGAGCCACCCCGGGGAGGCGATGGCCGGCCACGCCGGCGCAGCGCGCCGGGTCGCCGAGGCGGCCGGTGACCGTCGCGTCGTGTTCATCTCCACCGACAACGTCTTCGACGGCACTGCCGTCACCTCGTCGGAGTCCACCCCCACCCACCCCGCCAACGCCTACGGACGCGCCAAGCGCGCGGCCGAGGAGATCCTCTCCGCGCTGCCCGGCGCCGTCCTGCTGCGAGTCAGCCTCATCTACGGCTGGGAGACCGCCGACACCCCCAAGTGGCTCAACTTCTTCGCCTCCTGCGTGCACCGGCTGCGGACCGGCGAGACCATGGCCGCTCCCTACGACCAGTGGACCACCCCCGTCCTGATCGACGACGTCGCCGAGGCCACCCGCGCCCTTCTCACCGCCGCCAATGCCCCGCAGCTGCTGCACCTGGGCGGCCCGGACCGGATCTCCCGCGCCGACTGGGCCGCCGTGATCGCCGCCGGCCTCGGTCTGCCGCGCGAACGTGTCGTCGCCGAGCCCCGCGCCCACGGCCGCTACGCCCACCGTCCCGCGTCCACCTGCCTGTCCAGCGAGCTGCTCGCCACCCACCCGGCGACCGCGGCCCTGCACCCGCGCCCGGTCCCGGAGGCGACCCGTCTGCTGCTCGACCGGCACCTGCCCCCGAGGGTGAGGAGCACCGCATGACGACCGATGCCGACCCGCGCACCGTCCGTCCGGCGCCCGGCGTGCCCACCGCCCGCCGGATCGACCACTTCGCCCTCACCGTGCCCTGCCTGGACGCCGCCGTCAGCTACGCGGTCGACGTGCTGGGCGGGGAACTGGTCTACCGCCTGCCCCCGCTCACCCACGACGACGACTGGATGCGCGCACACCTCGACGTGCATCCCCGGGCCGCCGCCGAGATCGCCCTGGTGCGCCTGGGCCCCACCACCAATCTGGAGCTGTTCGAGTACACGGCTCCCGGTCACGTCGCCCGGCCGCCCCGCCCGCACGACCCCGGCACCCTGCATTTCGGGCTGTACGCCGACGACATCGACCCGGCCCTCGCCGCGCTGCGCGCCCGCGGCCACGGTCAGGCCCTCGGCCCGGTCCGCACGGTGGCCGCGTCCGGCGTCCGCTGGGTCCGCGTGCACACCCCCCTCGGAGTCCCCCTCGAACTGCGGTCGGCACCGCCGGACGCGCCCGCCGCCGGACGCCATGTCCCCGTCGGCCCGTGGACCAACCGGGACGACGGGACCGCCGCGCCCGGCGCACTGCCCACCGTCCGGGGACTGGACCACCTCGCCTACGGGGTGCCCGACCTGGACGCGGCCGAGGACTTCTTCGTCCGGGTACTGGGCGCCGAGCCCCTGGGCCGTACCGTCCACGACCTCGCCGACCCGGCTCTCGCCGCCGCCCTCGGCGTGCCGCCCGGCGGTGTCCTGTACCGCTCAGCCCTGCGCGCCGGGCCCACCGACAATGTCGAACTCGACTGCTACCAGGGTTCGCCCGGTGCCCGCGCCGACCGCCCCCGTAACAGCGACGTCGGCGGCAACCACCTCGCGCTGTACGTCGACGACGTCGACGCCGCCGCGGAGTACCTCGCCGCGGTGCCGGGCTGCGTGGTGCTCGGCGCCCCCGAAACCATCGACGAGGGCCCATTGACCGGCGACCGCTGGGTGTACGTACGCACCTATGTCGGCCTGTACGTCGAGGTGGTCCGCATGCCCGACGGCGAACTCCCCTACGAGCGCAGCACCGCGGCCCGGCGCCGCGCCGCCCACGGTCTGCGGTGGCGGGACCGGTGACCGCGCCCGGCCGACCGACGGAAGGACGCCCGTGAACACTCTGACCCCGACCGATCCCAAGACCCTGGCCTCGGCCGTCGTCACCACGCTCGCCGTGGACGCCGATCCCCAGGCCCGGGAGGCCAGCATCTTCTACTGGGAACGCGGCCTGGACCGCCGCCGGGCGGTGGTGGAGGCCGCCGGGCGGACCGGGGACGAGGCCGTCGGCCGACTCGTCGCCGACCTGCGGGAGCGGCCCGCCGACCCGATGCTGCACCACGCCCTGGCCCGGCAGCTCGTCAAGGCCGCGGAACAGGGCGCCTCCCCCGCTCTCACCACCCTGTTCGAACGGGGCTGGCAGGCTGAGGCCAACTCCCGCCTCGGATATCACCTGGGCCGCGCCTACACCACGGCCGGCCAGGACTGCCGTACCCACGAGGAACTGGGCGCGCGCCCGCCCGGCCCCCGGCTGCGGGAGAGCGACAGACCCGAGGTCCTGGTGGTGATCCCGTTCCGCGACCGCGGCCCCGGACGGCGCCTGCGTAATCTGCTGGCCTGTCTCCAGGCGCTGCGCGACCAGTCCGTGCCGCGCGCCTTTTACCACGTCGTGGTCGTGGAGACCGACGAGACACCGCGGCGGCGCGAGGCCGTGCTGCCGTACACCGACCACTACCTCTTCGCGTACAAGCCGGGCACTTTCAACAAGTCCTGGGCGGTCAACGTGGGCGTCGTCAACGCCCCCGGCAGCGCCGAGATCGTGTGCATCCTGGACGCCGACGCCCTCGTCGACCGGGACTTCGTCGCCCGCAACGCCGCCCGCTTCCAGCGCCCCGGGGTGATGGGCCACCTCAGCTACCGCGACATGTGGTGCCTGGACGAGACGTCGACCTCCAGGGCCATCGACCAGCGGCTGCGGCAGGGTGCCGGCCAGGCCGACCCGGATGGTCTGCGCGCCTTCGTGCTGCGCCGGCCGCCGGGCTGCTGCGTCTGGGTCCGCACCAGTGCCTTCCACCGCATCGGCGGCATGGACGAGCGCTTCGAGGGCTGGGGCGGCGAGGACAACGACTTCGCCTACCGCATGGACATCCATTCCGCGTTCGACCACTACCACGATCCGCTGCTGCACATGTACCACCCGTCCTCCGCTGTGCTGCGCGAGGACGGTGAACTGGTCAACGCCCATATTCCCGCGCTGAGCTGGGGCCCCTCGGCCGCCCCGGTCGGTGACCCCGACCGGTTCGCGCCGCGGCCGGCCCCGGCGCCGGCCGACTGAACCCGCTGTGCCTGTCGACACTGGGCGCGTGCGGTCATCCCGACGACGAAGGGCAGACGCATGTCACGTCACATCCCCGTTCTGGACCTGGCCGAGTGGCGCACGGCCGACGCCGGCCGGCGAGGGGAGATCGCGGCCGAACTCGACGCGTCCCTGCGGGAGACCGGCCTGTTCCTGCTGCGCGGCCACGGCGTGCCGCCCGAGCTGACCGACCGGATGCGCACCGAGGGCCGCGCGTTCTTCGCGCTGCCCGCCGAGACCAAGCGGCGGTACGCCGTCGCCCGTCCCTACGACAACGGCTGGCGGGGCCTGGGCGCGCTGGACGTGAGCGCCGTGGACGGCATGGACGGCATGGCCGGCACCCACGACCTGCACGAGGCCTATCACATCGGGCCGGACCACCGCACCGGCGACGCCGCTTTCGACGCCGCGTACTACCCGGCCAACAAGTGGCCCGAGGAGCAGCCCGGTCTGAAGGCGACCGCGTTGGAGTACACCGGGCACATGACCCGGGTCGCGCACGAGGTGCTGGAGGTCCTCGCCAGCGTGCTGGACCTTCCCGAGGACTTCTTCACCGCCATGTCACAACGCGCCACCTGGACCCAGAACGTCAACTGGTATCCCTCCCTGCGAGCCGTCGGCGGCGTGCAGGAGGGCCAGATGCGGGTCGGACCGCACACCGACTTCGGCACCCTGAGCCTGCTCGACCGCCAGCAGGGCGTCGGCGGCCTGGAGGTGTGGAACGAGGAGGAGGGCTGGTTCAAGCCGCCGTTCGAGGCCGGGACCCTGGTGGTCAACCTCGGGGACCTGATGAACCTGTGGACGGACGGCCGCTGGCGCTCGCTGCGGCACCGTGTCCTCGCGCCCAGCGACAGCGCCCCGGACGAGGAACTCGTCTCGCTGGTCTGCTTCTTCGAGACCGACCCCGACACCGAGGTGGTGCCGCTGCCCGCCCCGGCCGGCGGCGGGCGGGGCATGAGTGCCGTGGTGGCCGGTGAGTCCATCCTGGAGAAGGTCGGCGCCACGGTCACCCTCGGCTGAGGAGGTGCGCCCGGCCGGCGCGCCCCCTCAGCCGGCGTCCCTCAGCCGGCACCGCTCACCGGCAGTTCCGACCACGCCGTGCGCCCGTCCGCGCCGGTCACCAGGACGACCAGGACGGCGTCCTCGGGCATCGGGACCCGGCCGGTGAAGCCGTCGCCGTCCCGGTCCAGCACGATCACCTCCGGGTTGGGCGTGGGCGGCACGATCTCCACCCGCCGTGCGTCCCGCCCGGCCCAGCGCACCCGCACCCTGTCGCCCTCCCGGACGGCCCGGCCGTCGCCCGCCTCGAACGGTTTCGCAAGGCCGGTCCCGGTCCGCAGCGCGTCCCGCACCGACGGCACCGCGTCAGCCGGCCGGGTACCGGCCCGGCACGCCTCGAACACAGCCAGGAAGCGCCGCGCCACCGCCTGCCAGGTGAAGCCGCGCGCCACCGCTACCGAGCGGGCGCGCAGCGTCGCCATCCGGTCGGGCTCCTCGTGCCACACCCGCAGCATCCGCTCCAGGCCGGCCCGGACCGCCTCGGTCAGCAGCGGGTCGTCCATCCGGAACGAACGCGGCAGTGCCAGTCCGGTGGCGCCCGGCGCGTCGAGGTCGGCAGCATGCCCGAAGTGCCGCATGCCGCGCTGGGCGGTGGCCACCGGAACCGATCCGGCGGCCATCGCCTCGCCCATCGCCATCAGGAAGGTGTCCATCTCAAACTTGGAGGGGAACACGCAGAAGTCACTGGCGACCGCCCAGTCCCTGATGGCGGCGTTGCTCATCGGGCCGGTGTCGGCGCGCACCAGGTCCCCGTGGTCCCTGGCGAGGGCGGCGAGGTCCTCGTCGTCCGGGGGCTGTGGCGCCAGGCAGTGCAGCAGCACGTTGCAGCGCCGGCCCTCGTCGAGCAGCGACCGGATGCCCCGGAACAGCTCTCTTTGGCCCTTGTGCTGCACCGAGTAACGGGCGTTGTGGAACAGCGTGGGCAGTGCGGGGTCCAGTCCGAGCCCCGTCAGTGTCCTTTCGCGGATCTCGTCGTCCCGCCGCACGTCCAGCCACTCGTCACCGATCGCGCAGCCGCCGACAACGAGCAGGTCCTGGCGGGCGTGGAGTTCACGGCGGACCGCGAGCCGCTGGAACAGCTCCTCGAAGGGCGTTTCCGCCTGGGTCAAGGCGTGGTCGAGCTGGCCCGCGGACAGGAAGTCCATGGCGGCCACCGACCGCACCACCAGGCCCAGCATGGTGATGTAGTCGTGTCCTTCGCGTTCGGGGTAGTCCCGGTAGAGCAGGGTGCGTGGCAGGAAGCCCCGCATGGCCCGCTCCCTCCGCGAGTCCAGCGGCGGGTCCGCCAGCCCGTGGGCGACCGACGGGTCCGCGTCCATGTGCTCCAGCACGGCGCGTACCTGGGGCCCGTACACCTTGGTGTCCACGGCCAGGTTGGTCTGCACGGTGGAGACCACGTGGAAGCCGTGCCCGGCGAGCAGACCGGGCAGCAGGTAGTGGTGGATCGGCTCGTGCAGGTGCACCACCGTGCCCGGGGGGACCTGCTCGCGCAGGTAGCGCGCCGCCATCGCCTGGAACACCAACGGCTTGAGGAAGTCCAGGCTGCGTCCCTCGAGTTCGCGCGGCGGGTGGAAGCTGTCGGTGAAGGCGTCCAGCACCCCGCCGCTCAGCAGGACGATGTCGATGCCGTCCACCGTGACACGGTGGGCCCGGGCGGTGACGTCGAGCGTGACCGTGGGCGGGAACCCGGGCCATTCGAGGGGGTCGAGCGGGACCGGTATCCGCTCACGGGCGCTCCAGTCCAGGTCGGTGACCTCGTGCTGTTCGGCGATGACCGGCAGCAGGCCGTGGGCGGCGGTCACCGCCCCTGTCTGATGTCCCGCGTCGCGGAACTGCCGGACCAGGTTCCACAGGTAGACGGACGTGCCGGCCTTGACGAGGTGGTCGTCGAATCCGCTGAACTCGAAGTGGCATTCGATGATGCGCAAAGCTCATCCCTGTCGGTCGTATGCGCGAGGGCGGGCGCAGTGCACGGGCGGGATCCGTGGCACGCACGCCCCGCCCGGACTCCGGAGGCTGGACGAGGCGCTGACGGGCGGTGGCGGGCGGACGGGCATGTCGCTGATCGTGCCGCCGGAGGGAGAGCGGTTCACTCGCCCGCGCCGGGGCGGGAGGTGGAGGGGGCTCCGGGGCGGTCACCGGATTGCGGGGAACCGAGGGACCGTGAGGCATCGTCCTGCGCTTCGTCTTCGTGCGGGCGCAGAGCGGAGGCGCCGAGGGCCACGCACAGCACCAGCAGCACGGGCACCCCCAAGGCCGTGGGCAGCCCGGTCACCGTGCTCACCAGGCCGACCACGATGGGCCCGACCAGGAACCCGGTGTAGCCGAGGCTGACCACCAGGGAGAGTGCCGCTCCGGCCCGTGCCGGGTTGCGCCGACCGGCCGCCGAGTACACCTGCGGGGCGATGCACGCCATGCCCGCGCCCAGGCAGGCGAAGCCGACGAGCCCGGCGACCGGGTGCCCGATCAGCAGGGCCGCGAACATGCCCACGGACGCCAGCACACCGCTCGCGCGCACCAGCCGAACCGGCCCGAACCGGGCCACCAACCGGTCGCCGAGCAGGCGGCCCGCCGTCATCGCCACGGAGAACGCGGCGAACGCGGAGGCCGCGGCGCCGGGCGAGCTGCCGAGGCTCTCGTGCATGTACACCGCGCTCCAGTCGGCCGCAGTGCCCTCTCCGACCAGCGCGCACATGGCGAGCACGCCGAGGAAGATCAGGTTGACGGAGACGACGGAGTCCTTGGCGCGTGCTGTGGGCGCTGCCCGAGACCCGGCCGGGGCAAGCCGCTCCG
>NZ_JBSFTY010000075.1:0-42060 GCF_053591515.1 Streptomyces sp. NPDC003011 | reverse complement strand
CATGAGTGCGGCGATGCCGATGTGCATGCTCAGCAGCATGGTGAGCACGGGGTACTTGAGCCGGCCGAAGAGGACGAACGGGAACCCCGTGCGGGGCGCCCGCGCCCGGGGACTGGGCGAGCGCACGGTCCTGCTCGGGCAGGCCGCTGGTCGGTGGCACGAGGTGCGGGAGCCGCCGTATGGTCCGGCGCACGGGAGCACGCTGAGGGGGCCCCGGGCCGGGCACGCGGGCGTCACCGCCGGTAGATCGTGATCGAGTGGCCGACGTCGTCGACCGGCCGGCTGCTGTCGATCAGCCGGGCCAGCCGTCCCGTCGCCTTGGCGGCCGAGGAGTCCGACACGACCAGCAGCCCGCGCACCGCCCGCACGGGCACCTCGCGCGGGTCGGCCGCGTCGATGCCGTAGAACGACGGCAGGCCGCTGCCCTTGTACACGAGCCAGACCCGCTCGCCGCGGTACCGCTCGCGCAGCCGGTCGGCGAGCCGGCCGAGATCCTGGCCCCAGTCGACGTTGGAGTCGTGCAGCCGCAGCCGGGTCTTGGCCGGCCCGCCGAACGCCTCGTTGGAGTACGGCAGATAGAAGGGGTACGCCCGCAGCGAGCTCACCGCGACGAACACCGCCAGCGCCCCGGTCACCACCGGCGTCCACCGCCACCGGGCGGCGACCACGCAGCCCGCGGCCACCGCCAGGAACATCGGCAGGAAGACGGCGTAGCGGGTGCCGAGGTCCCGTGAGCCCTCCATGGCCGCGGCCAGCAGCACCGCGGCGGGCGCCAGCAGATACGGCGCCGCCGGCCGCAGCCGCCGCAGCGCCACCACCACGACGGCACCGGCGGCCCACAGCGCGAGCAGGCCGAGCGGGGTCTTCACCAGCAGCGCGGCCGGCAGGTAGTACCAGAGGGATCCGGTGTACACCCGGCCGAACAGGAAGCCCTGCCACGGCTGGTTCTCGAAGCGGAACTGGACGCGCATCCCGTCCCGGTACGCCTCCGGGAACGGCAGCGACTCGGCGAGCAGCCCGCGCAGCCCCCGCACGACGGGCACCCGCTGCTCGGGCGTCCAGCGCAGCCGCGGATCGACGGCCAGATACGTCGCCCAGACGACGACGACCGCCGCCAGCGCCACCACGCCGGCGCCCGCGGCGGCTCGCAGCAGCGCCCTGCGCCGGTTCGCCGCGCCCGCACCCGCATCCGCACCCGCGCACCACACCGACACACCGGCCAGTGCCAGCAGCACGGGAACGGCCGCCAGCGAACTCATCTTCGTGGCCAGGGCCGCCCCGAGCGTCGCTCCGGCGAGCGGCAGGTACAGCCGGGGCCGTCGGCGGGCGCGCCACAGCAGCCACACCGAGGTCAGCAGGAACCCGGCCGCCGGGACGTCCAGCGTGGCCAGCGAGCCGTGCGCGACGACGTCGGGGGAGAAGGCGTACAGGGCCAGCGCCGCCAGCCCGCCCACCGGACCCGCGAGTTCGCGGGCGAAGGCGAGGACGACCAGCCCGAACAGCAGGGTCAGCGCGATGACCGGGAGGCGGGCCCACAGCATGAGCCGCCACGGGTCGTTGCCCGACCCGTACAACAGGTGCTGCCCGAGGAGACTCTGGCTGCCGGTGAACGACGGGTCGACGTGCGGGCCGGCCAGCGCCACGCCGGCCGCGATCACCAGTTTGCCGAGCGGCGGGTGCTCGGGGTTGTGCCGCACCCGGTGCTCGCGCAGGTACTCGGCGGCCGTGCCGACGTACACCGGTTCGTCGATGGTCGGCGTCTGCTGGACGGCCGTCGTCACCATCGCCACGGCCATCTGGGCCAGCAGCAGCGCCACCAGGAACGGCACGAGCCACCGCCTGCCGACCCGGCCCGGCGACCGCCCGGCGGGCGCACCCAGGCGTGTCCGCTGGTCCAGGACCGACTGCGTCGCGCGTGCCATCATCCGCCCCGCGGTGACACCGGGCGGACGGCGGCGGGAGCGATCGGGCGGCGTCTCATGCGCCTACTCTGCATCAGCTCCCGCCGCGCGAGGCGTCACCGCTTCACAAGTCGTACCGACAGACCGTCCGCCGTGTAGAGGGGTACGGCCCGCAGGCGGTCGGAGTTCAGCTCGACGCGGTCGAACTGGCCGCGCAGCACCGGGGCGCCGAGCACGCGGACCGTGCGCCCCGCCGCCGGCGGCCGCTCGGCGTCGAGCCGCAGGGACAGCGTGCTGCCCCGGCCGAGCAGCGCCCGCCGCGTCACCTCCAGCACCGGCTCCTGGCCCGACCGCAGGGTCACCTCCAGCGTGCCGGACTCCTGCGCGTAGGAGCCGTGTACCTGAACTGACCTGCCCAGCCTCAGGGTTCCGCCCTGCACGCGCACGTCACCGTGGCCCAGCGCGTGGGCCGACGCGGCGACCAGGGTGCCGTCCTCCAGCACGGTGCCGCCGGTGTACCGGTTGTGGCCGGTGAGGGTCAGCGTGCCGGTGCCGCGCTTGGTCAGACCGCCGTCGCCGTCGATGTCGTTGCGCCAGCGGTCGGCCGCCCGGAAGCCGCCGGCCGTGGCGTCCAGGGTGACGCTCACGTCGGAGTCGAAGGCGCCGTACCCGTCCGCCGCGGCGAACAGGTTCAGCCGGCCCCACTGCTCGAAGCCGTCCAGCAGGACGTACCCGCAGGGCAGCGCGGTCGTGCGCAGCACCTCGCGCCGCTGGGCCGCGTCCAGGTACGGCAGCCGCGTCTCCAGCAGTACCTCCGCGCCCTTCGGCACGGTCAGCGGCTCGTCGCGGCCGCGCCGGGTCAGCACGTACGTCAGCCTGGGCCTGACCGCGCGTTCGTTGGCCTCCCGGTCCGCGTACGGGTCGGAGCTGTCGGCGTGGGCGTACGTGTACAGGGTGTCCTCGGTCGTGCCGGTCCGCTCCTGGAAGTACGCCAGCGCCTGGGCGCGGGCGGCGGCCTTCAGGTCCGCGTTCGCCGGGTCGGCCAGCGCGGCGGCGGCCAGGGCGGTGGCCATGATGCGGCCGCCGAGGACGTCGACCGTGGAGTGCATGCCGGCCATGATCCGGGTGTGGCTCAGCTCGAACGCGCGGGTCACCAGCTCCTGGAAGCGCTCGGGCACCGCGTACGCGAAGGCCAGGGCCGCCAGGTGGAAGGCGTTGGTGTGGCCGCTGGGGAAGCCGCCGTCGTCGACCGGCGAGGTGCTGCGCTGCCGCAGCAACTGGGTCGCGACGACCACCTTCGAGTCGTACACCGGGTAGCCGAGCGGGTCCTTCGCCCCCGTGTCGACGACCTCGCTGTCCTCGTTCATGCGCCACGGACGCGGGTACTGGAAGGCGTACTTGCCGGGGTTGCCCGAGGCGAACGGGCCGCGCACGGTGTCGACCAGTCTGGCCACCTGACCGAGCGCCGAGTCGTACGAGCCGGCGCCGATCGCGGATCCGGCCGGGGCGCCGGCCGGCACCGCGTCGCTGATCGTGGTGGCGGGCGTGGTGTCGGGGGCGGCGGTGATCGACGTGACCGCCTTGGCGCCCGCCCGGTACAGGCCGGCCAGCGGGCCGAGGCCCGCGATCATGGCGTAGCTCTGGTGCTGGCGGTCGTAGAGGAACGCCTCCTTCGCCTGCGCCTCGGTCCGCGCGGACGTGACGCGGGCGCAGTAGCGCATGTTGGCGCGCAGCACCTCGGGCATCAGCGGCGTGCCGGTGTTCCAGGCGTCGCCGGTCTTCCACACCTCGGCCATGCCGCCGAGGATCCGGACCACGGCGTTGGTCTCGGGCGTCAGGTTCGCCACGACGTTCGTCTTGTAGTCGTCGACGAACGCGGCGAAGGCCGTGGCCGCCTTCGCGTCCGTGGCGGCCAGCCAGGTGGCGAGCGTGGGCGCGGCCAGCACCCCGGCCGAGGCGCCGAAGGAGGTCTTGAGGAACCCCCGTCGGTTCACGGCGCGTTCACGGACGGACGAGGGGGAGCTGTGCCCGGCTGGTGACGGCATGCGTCTGCCTCTCATGAGTTCATCGGCCCTCAGGCCGGCGGAAGGAGGTGGTGCGATCGACTGCGGCTCGCGGTCGCGGCGGGTGGCATGGGGGCCGAACGCGCTTTCCCGAGCGTACGAGCGAAGATCTACGAGCGAAGATCTACGGGCGGGTCGTGTCGGACCGGGGAGGATCCGGCGTCCGCCGCGTGTCATACGAGTGAACGGGCCATCGCCACCGCCCCCTCGACCGGCGCGACCCCGAGAGGCCTCGGCCGGGCGCCCGGTACGCGCTCGGCCAGGGACGACACGAAGGCGTCGTACAGGGCGTGTTGGGCCAGGACGGTGCTTCCCGCGATCACGACGTCCTCGACCGGGACGCCGCGTGCGGCGAGCCGTTCGACGAGCGCGGCCAGCGCGCGCCCGCCGCCGGTGACGACCCGCCCGGCGAGCGGCGAGCCCGCCTCGGCGGCGGCGAACACCGCGGGCGCGTGCCGGCCCCACTCGGCGGAGACATCGGTGGCGCTCTCCAGCGCCGCCCCGAGCGCCGGTACCTCGGCGACACCGAACGCGGCGACGAGCTCCTCGGCCAGTGCGTCGGGATCCTCGCCGCGGTCGTGCGCCGCCCACACGGCCCGTACGGCCTCCCGGACGAGACCGGCCGAGCCGCCCTCGTCGCCGAGCACCGCGCCCCAGCCGCCGACCTGGACGGGACTGCCGTCGGCGAGGCGGCCGACGGCGACGGAGCCGGTGCCGGCGACCAGGCCGACACCCCGGTCCAGTCCGGCGGCGGGCACGAGCAGTTCGGCGTCCCCCATGACGAGCGCGGGCGCGTCGAGGTGCGGACGCAGTGCGGTGCGTATCCGGGCGGCCTGGCGGGGAGTCTCGCAGGCGTGTCCGCCGACGGCCACGGCGGACGGGCGGGCGCCCGCCGGCAGGGCCCCGGCGACCAGGGCCGCGAGCCATCCGGCGGCGGCCACGGGGTCGTGCGGGCGCCAGCCGCTGCTCGGGCGTACGTGGTCGGCGACGCGGGTTTCGCCCGCGAAGGCGCGCAGGTGCGTCTTGGTGCCGCCCACGTCGATGCCGACCACGAGCGGGCGCGAGAGGGGAGCGTCCTGCACGGATCCTCTTTCGTCGTTGCACTGGGCTGCGACGGTGGGCGAACCGTGCTGGAGCAGGGGAAGCCGATGAACTAGGGAGGCCCCGGGACGGGCCTCTGACGGGCACGGCAGGCGAGTACCGTGACGTTCGTTAGGAAGTTAACTAACGAAGTACAGTGCGTGTCAAGAGGCCTCGCGCACTCGACCACCGGAGCGGTTCCCTGGGGCCGCACGGGGCGGAAACCGCGATGCCAGGGCATCCCGTCGCCGCGTCCCAGGAGTCGATCGACCCGGGACCGCGGCCCCTGACCCGTGGGGGAGAACTGTGGAACACGGCGTGGCGAAAGCCCCCCGCCTGACCGAGAGCGCGAGTGCGGTGTTCGCCGTGCTGGCCGGGGCGGGCACGGCGACCCGGCCGCAGCTCGCGAGTCTGGCGGGCCTGTCGAAGCCGACGGTGTCCTCCGCCGTCGTGGAACTGGAGAGCGCGCGGCTCGCCGCCCACTCCGGCACCGCTTCCAGCGGCACCGGCCGGTCAGCCGCCGTATACCGTCTCGGGCCGGCCGCCGGGGCCGTGCTCGCCGTCGACCTGGGCCCCGCCCTCACCCGGGTGCGCGGCTGCGCCCTGGACGGCACGCTGCTCGCCCAGGCCACCGGCTCCCGTCAGGACGCCGCCGGCGTGGTGCGCGAGGCCCTCGACGGCCTGCCCGCCGAATCGCCGCTGCGCACCGTCGTGGTCGCCGTCGGCGACGTCACCGCGCGGGAGAAGGAGGGCAGCGGCATGCGCCCCGCGACCGCCAAGGCGGGGCCCGCCTTCGACGCCATGGCCGTCGCGCTGCCGCCGGGTGTTCCCGTCCACCTGGAGAACAACGTCAACTGCGCGGCACTCGCCGAACTGCACGAGGGCGCCGCGCGGGGCCACCCCACCTTCGGCTATCTGCGGATCGGCGTGGGCATCGGCCTCGGCATCGTGGTCGGCGGTCAGGTGCTGCGCGGAGCCAACGGCGCCGCCGGCGAGCTGGCCCGGCTGCCCTACCCCTGGGACGACGGCCGGGAGCCGCGGCACGAGGCGCTGGAGGAGTACATCGGCGCCCGCTCGCTCCTGCGGCGGGCCGCCGAGGTCTGGCCGGACGCCGACGGGCCGTGCCCGCGCACCGCCGAGCGGCTCTTCGCCCTCGCCGGGGAGGGCCGGGCCGCGGCCCGTGCCGTCGTGGGCCGCCACGCGGTGGACGTGGGCCGCCTCGCCGCCGCCGTGACCGCCGTGCTCGACCCGGGACTGATCGTGCTGGGCGGCAGCACCGGCGCGGACCCGCAGCTCCTGCCCGGCGTCCGGGCCGAACTGGGGCGGCTGAGCTGGCCCACCGAGGTGGTCAGCAGCACGGTCGGTGACCTGGGCACTGTCGTGGGTGCCGCCCGGCTCGCGGTGGCCCGGGGAGTCCAAACCGTGACCCTGGCCGCGCGGACGAAGGATTGACGGCCTCGGACTCGGTCTGCCAATGTCCGGACAAGCGCTTTCTAAGTCGGCCGGGACGCCGGCTTGGGGTGAGCGTCCCGCCCGTACTCGACGTACGGCAACCGCACCAGGGCGTGCTTGTGCGGCGACGGCCACGACGGCCGGGGACCTCGCCCGTCAGGATGACGCGGCCGGGCGAGGCCGTGCCCTCGGAAAGCTCATTCACCTGCACAATGCACCCGTGCCGCCTCGGCTGGCGCCGTGCTCCGTCCCCTACGACGAAAAAGGGATCGAAGATGACCACTGTGGGTGTGCGGCGCTCCCGCCGACTCGGCCGCGGCGGCATGCGCCGCCTGGTTCCCCTCGCTGCCGTTGCCACGGCAGGTGCCCTGCTGCTCTCCGCCTGCGGCGGGTCGGGATCCGACTCGGGCGGGAACGCCAAGTCGCTGACGTTCTGGATCTCCACGGTTCCGGGACAGGACGCGGGCTGGAAGAAGATGGTGGCGCAGTACAAGAAGGAAACCGGCGTCGACGTCAAGCTCGTCAACATCCCCTACGACGGCTACGACGCGAAGCTGCGCAACGCCGCGCAGGCGAACTCGCTGCCCGACGTGGCGGCCGTGCCGAAGCTGGACCCGATCTGGTCGAACAAGCTGATCGACCTCAGTTCCATCGCCAACGACAAGACCAACAAGATCAACGCCAACTTCGTCGCCAAGGACTCGTCCGGGAAGGTGCTGTCCATCCCCTCGGACGTCACCGCGTCCGGCCTGTTCATCAACAAGTCGCTCTTCGAGAAGGCCGGCGTCTCCTTCCCGACCTCGCCCCAGAAGACCTGGACCTGGGCCGACTTCATCAAGGCGGCGAACGAGGTCCGGGAGAAGACCAAGGCCAAGTACTCCCTGACGTTCGACCAGTCGCCGTCCCGGCTGCGCGCCATGGTGTACGAGATGGGCGGGAAGTACGTCCACGCGGACTCCTCCGGCACGTTCTCGGTGGACGCGGCGACCAAGAAGGCCGTGAACTACTTCGTCGGACTGAACGACGACAAGACCATGCCGAAGTCGGTGTGGACCAGCGGCGCCGACCCGTCGGCCATGTTCCAGAGCGGTGACGTGGTCGCCTACTGGTCCGGTGTGTGGCAGGTTCCCGCCTTCGCGGAGAGCATCAAGAAGTTCGAGTGGGCGAGCGTCCCGACTCCCGCCCAGCCGGTGCAGGCCAGCGACGTCAACAGCGGCGGCATGACGGTGGGCTTCAACAACAACGGCGACGCGGCCACCGCCGCGACGAAGTTCCTGTCCTGGCTGTACGAGCCGGCCCACTACCAGGCGCTGTGTGAGGCGTCCGGGTTCCTGCCGGTCGAGAGCGGTCTGAACCCGAAGTACCCCTTCAAGTCCGAGGCGGCGCAGGCGGCGTTCAAGCTGTACAACGAGTCGATCCCGCTCTACGCCCCGATCTCCGGCTACTTCAACAGCGCGCAGACGAACTGGGTGCTGAAGGGCAAGAGCCTCACCGAGGACCCGACCAAGGCGGAGCTCGGCAAGGCGATCAACGGCCAGCAGTCGGCCGACAAGGCCCTGGAGAACATCGTGGCCGGCTACAACCAGCAGGTCGGCGGCTGACCGCAGACCACGGGCCCGGGCGGCGGTGTCTCGACCACGCCGCCCGGGCCCGTGGACCCCACGTGATGCCGGGCTCATGGCCTGGGCCCACAGGAACCCATTCCACCAGCACGGAGTCAGGAAGATGACAAAACGCGCCTCGGACGTGTCCGCCGTGTCCGTGAGTCCGCCCAGGAGACGCAGTAAGTACACCCTTGCGCCGCTCGTTCTCATCGCGGCCAACGTCGTTCTCTTCGCACTCTTCTTCGTCTGGCCGGCGGTGATCGGGCTCGTCTACTCGTTCACGAACTACACGGGTGTGGGGGCGTTCCAGTACATCGGACTGGACAACTACAGCAACCTGCTCGGGGACTCCACGTTCTACGACGCGGGGACCCGGACGCTGCTGTACACCGTGCTCTTCGTTCCGCTGAACTTCGTGTTCTCGCTGCTCATCGCCAACGTGCTGGTGAGCAAGCACGCCAAGGGCGTGTCGGTCGCCCGCGTCTTCTTCTTCATCCCGTGGCTGCTGTCGCCCATCGTCGTGGGTGTCCTGTGGCGGTGGCTCTTCGGTGAGAACTTCGGACTGGTCAACTACCTCATCGAGAAGCTCGGCGGCAGCGCCGTGCCGTGGCAGTCGAACGCGGACCTGTCGCTGATCGTGG
The DNA here is from genome assembly GCF_053591515.1 of Streptomyces sp. NPDC003011. NCBI lineage: Bacteria > Bacillati > Actinomycetota > Actinomycetes > Kitasatosporales > Streptomycetaceae > Streptomyces > Streptomyces sp. NPDC003011. Next base: position 33,319 of record NZ_JBSFTY010000075.1, on the reverse strand, counting down.
TCGTGGTGGCGGCATCCTGGGCCTGGACGGGCTTCTCCATGCTGCTGTTCATCGCGGCGATCAAGAACGTACCGACGTCGTACTACGAGGCGGCCGCGCTCGACGGCGCCGGTCCGTGGCGCCAGTTCATCAGCATCACACTGCCGAGCATCGCGCCCACGTCCTTCATCGTCATCCTGCTCAACACGATCCACGGGATGAAGGAATACCCGCTGTTCGCCTCCCTCAACAACGGCGGACCCGGAACGTCGAACAACCTGCTTGTCCAGTACATCTACCAGACCGGCTTCGACCGGGGCCAGATCGGCTACGCGAGCGCCGCGTCGTTCGTGCTCATGCTCTTCCTGATGGGCGTCGCGCTCATCCAGCTGATGGTCAACCGGCGGGTGGAGAACCGATGACAACCACAGACATGCCACGCCCGGTCGACGCCGAGCCCCGACGGGCTGTTCCCGAGAAGCGGCCCCGCGGCGCGGCCGGCGGCGGGTTTCGGCGCGCGGTGCCCGCGACGACTCTGCTGTGGGTCCTGGCGGCCCTCTACGCGATGCCGGTGCTGTGGTTCGTCCTCAGCTCCTTCAAACCGGCGGGAGACCTGTTCTCCCTTCCGCTGACGCTGTTTCCGCAGAACCCCACGCTGTCGGGTTACACGGAAGCGTGGCGCAGCGCCAACTTCGCCCAGTACTTCATCAACACGACCATCGTGTGTGTGATCGCGACGATCCTCACGGTGGGAGTCAGCTGCTGCACGGGGTACGCGCTGGCCAAGTACGACAACAAGTGGCTCAAGGTCTTCTTCGTCGGCATCCTGGCCACCACCATGCTGCCGTCCGAGGTCATGCTCGCCCCGCAGTTCCTGGTGGTCCGCGACCTCGGCCTCTACAACTCGCTCGCCGGCATCATCCTCCCGGCCGTGCTCACCGCGACCGGCTGCTTCATGTTCCGCCAGTTCTTCCTGACGGTCCCCGACGAGCTCATCGAGGCCGCCCGTATCGACGGCGCGCCCGAGCTGTCGATCTTCCTGAGGATCATGGTGCCGATCTCCCGGCCCATCATGCTGACGCTCGCCATCCTGTCGTTCCAGTGGCGGTGGAACGACTACATCTGGCCGCTGCTGATGCTCAACGACCCCGAGAAGTTCACCGTGCAGATCGGCATCCAGAGCCTCGTCGGGGCGCAGAACATCAACTGGTCGGTGCTGCTCGGGGGATCGGTCATCTCCATGGTTCCGCTGATCGTCGTCTTCCTGGTGTTCCAGCGTTACGTCATGAACGCCGACATCAACGCCGGCCTGAAGGACTGATCTTGCCCACCCCGCTCGACCACGAGTTCCTCCGCGCGGTGGCCGGGGCCGCCGACCGGCTGGCCGCCCCGCTGGCGGCCGGCCCCGACGAGGAACCCGCCGGTGTGCCGCACCGTGGCCTGGCGCGCCGGGTGAAGACCCTGATCGCGGCATACCGTTCGCCGAACTCGGAACTGCACGGCAGCAGGCGGGCCATCGCCGCCGCGATGACCCACCTGCGCGCCCTGCGGGCCGCGCAGACCACCACCGGCCTCTTCGCCGGCGGCGACAACGTGCAGTCACCGCCGGACTCCGCGTTCACCGTCAACGACGTGTGCGACGCGCACGTCCTCGCCGCCGGCGCGGGGCCGGAACTGCGCGACGTCACGGCCGCGCTCGCCGAGATCGCCGGCGCCTCCCGTGGCAGTCTCCTGACCGGTGGGGTGCACACCCCGAACCACCGCTGGGAGCTGTGCGCGGCGCTGGCCCGGCTGCACCGGTCGTTCCCGGACGACCGGCTGCTCGACCGCGTCGAGGAGTGGCTGGCCGAGGGCGTCGACATCGACGCGGAGGGCCTGTACTCGGAACGGAGCGCCCTCTACGCGGCCCACGTGTCCAACCCTTCGCTGCTGCTGCTGGCCGGCGTCCTCGGACGTGCCGACCTGCTGGACGCCGTCGAACACCATCTCGCCACCACCCTGGACCTCATCAGGCCGGACGGCACGGTGGAGACCGTCCACTCGCGACGGCAGGACCAGAACCGCCCGTTCCCGCTGGCGCCCTACCTGCCGCACTACCGGCTGCTCGCGGTCCGCACCGGCCGGGGCGACTTCAGCCGGGCGGCGCGGCTGGCGGCCGCCGGCGGCATCGACGACCCCGGCCTGCTCGCCGAGACCCTCCTCACCCCGGACCTGTGCCGCGTCCTGCCGGCACCGGCCACGGAGACACTTCCGCGCGACCGGTACCTCACCACCGCGGGCCTCGCCGCACGCGCCTCGGCCACCGCGCACACGGTGGTGTACGGCGGCTCCGACGTGCCCGGGCACCGGCGCATCCGCTCGGGCCTCGCCTGCAATCCCACCTTCCTGCGCCTGTTCGCCGGCGACGCGGTCCTCGACGCGGTCCGCCTCTCACGGGGATTCTTCGACCTGGGCCCGTTCCGCGCCGCCGACCTGCGACGGCTCGCCGACAGCCGGTACCGGCTCACCGAAACCCTCACGGCCGCCTACTACCAGCCGCTCCCGCCGGGTCGGCGAGGGGACGGCGGCGGCTACCGGGTGGCGGACGAGGGTCGTTTCTCGGCGGCGATGGCCTTCCCCGACCGGCCTCGGGACGAGGTCGCGCACACGACCCGCGTCGAGGTGGACCTGAGGGAGGACGGTGCCGACCTGCGCATCGACATCAGCGGTCCACGGGTGCCCTGGGCCCTCGAACTGACCTTCCGGCCGGGCGGCGTGCCGGAGGGCGCCGTACCGATCGGCGACGGACGCTGGTGCATGACGACCGGGCCGATGACCTACCGGGTCGGCGACGACGAGATCCGGGTCGAGGCCGGCGTCGAGGCGGGCGAACCGCTCGCCGGGCCGGACCGGAGCGACGTACTGCGCTACGACCCGGGTCAGGACTACACCGTGGTGGGCGGCACCGACGCGACGACCGGGAACCGCGTCTACATCGGTGGACACGGCCCGCACACACTGACCGTCGCCCTGCGCGCCCGCCGACCCGCATCTGTCGCGTGACCCCGACGCACCACGCCATGGCCACCCCCGGCACGAAGGGTTGATCCCGTGCACCTCACCCCGCCTCCCGTGCACCTCACGCACCAGCGCGCCCCGCTGCACGACCTGCCGGACAGCCCCGAGGCGTACGACGCGGTCCTCGCCGACGTCGTCGAGCAGGCCCTGAAGCGGATCACGCCGCAGGGCAGCCTCGAACACCCCGACTGCGTCGACGACATCGGCGACACCTCGCTGGGCATCACCTCCCTGCTGGCGCTCGCCTGGCAGCGCACCAAGGACCCCCGGCTGCCTGAGGCGGTGCGCCGCAGCCTCGCCTTCCACCTGCGGGAGCGGGTGTACGTCGACGACAATCCCGGCTACCCGAACCTGCGGGCCCGCCACTCCCGTCTGCCGTACGCCCGGTACACCCTCGCGCCGGGCGCGCACCCCATCGGTGACTGGCCGAGCACGGTGTGGGCGCTGCTCCAGGCGGTCAACGTGCTGGACCTGGCGGACGGCCTGGTCCACGCCGGACAGCGGGTGCAGCTGCTGCAGTTGGCGCGCGGCTACTGGAGCTGGCTGACCGAGACGACCTTCTTCAATCCGCAGGAGGCCGGCAACCAGGCGATCGGCTGTGTGGTGGGCGGACTGATGCTGGCCCGCCATCTGCCGCCCGGCGACGGGGAATCGGTCCGCGCGCGGGCGCTGGAGCTGTACGCCGACGAGATCCGCGCCCACCGGGTACGCGACCGGGGCGCCCTGCTGCCCCCGGAGCACGGCGGCGCCTACGACAACAACTACGGCCCGATCTCCCTGTCCTTCCTCGCGCAGGCGCACCGGGTCAGCGGCGAGGAGGTCTTCGCCGAGGACGGCGACACGCTCGCCCGCTACATCGACGCCCGGCTCACCAGCGGCGGCTTCGACAACGGCGGCCCCCGCTACAGCGAGCAGCACTCCGCCTTCGAGTCGGTACTCGGTCTGCGCTACTTCAGCCGCCGGATCGGCTCCGACCTGGGCCGCTACCGGGGCGACGGCCGCTGGGCCCGGCACGCGGCCAGGGCGGACGGCGGGGTCGACGGCCACTTCGCGTGGATGCTGGTCTGGCAGATCCAGGACGCCACACGCTGGCACCGGGAGCCGTCCACGACCGCCGCACGGCACCAACTGCGCGCGGGCACCGTCTCGGTGGCCTTCGACGACCGGATGACCCCGGCGGTGGTCGAGGCGGGCGGCACGTACTGCCTGCCCGCCGCCGTCAACCGCCAGCACGGCTTCGGCCCGGTCGCCGACGGCTTCCTGCTGTGCCGCCCGATGGGCGAGGTCCGTGTCCGTGACGTCCGCCGCGACGGGCTGACGGCCAAGCTGGTCACCAAGCCGGTCGTCGGCCGCGACCACGTCCTGCGGCACGTCCGCTCCCTGTACGTCACCGACGGCACGAGCCTGTGGACCACGGTCGCCGTCGAACGCCTCGACGGCACGCCGTACCTGCTGGCCGGTCTGCCCTACGCCGAGGACGACGGCGACCGGGTCCGGCGTACGGCACACGCGGCCGTGGCCTCGGCCGGCACCCTGCGTCTGACGCACCCCGACGCGCAGGGCGCGGAGCACTTCGACGCCCGCGCGGAACTCACCCAGGAACAGGCCGCCTTCGCCCTCGCCGCCGACCCGCGCGGTTACGGCAATCCCGACGAGGGCTGGCGGCATCTGGTGAGCTCGACGGCCCTGGAGGCCGGCCCGGTCCCGGACGCGCCGGAAGACCTGCATGTCTTCGCGGTGCGCTACGGCTCCCCGGAGCCGCTGACGGTGTCCGTCGTGCGGGGCGCGGAAGGACTGACCGTGCGCACGGACGCCTTCACCGCCGTCATCGGGGACAGCGCGGGAGACGCCCACGGAGAGCCGGAACTGACGCTGCGCACCTGAGATGCGCGGCGGGTCCGCACGAAGTACGGCTCGTCGGAGCCGAGGGTGCCGCGGACCGTGTACCGACCGCTCCACGCACCCTCGGCGAGGCCGGAAACACCCAGCCCGCCTCGGGATCCCGGACGAGCCCGGTGCCGTCGCCGGGGCAGGCCGCCTCGTACAGCAGGGCCTCCCGGTCAGCCGCCGGCGTCCGCTCCCACTGCCCCCGGCCCACCGCCGGTACGGTGATGTGCCACCGCGTCCGGCCAGCCCACGACCCCCCGCACCACCAGGTCGGCCCGCTCCCGCGTCGTGGCGATCAGCTCGGCGTTGCGCTGGTCGGTGCCCCGCACCCAGGCCACCGCGGCCTCGTGGTCCTTGCCGAACTCCTCGTGCCGGGCGACCAGCCGGCGGACGCGCTCGTCCTCGTCGACGTCGCAGAACCACACCTCGTCCAGTTCGGCCCGCACCCGCGCCCACGCTCCCGCGTCCAGCAGCAGGTAGTTCCCCTCCGTCACGACCAGCCGGGCGGCGGGCTCCACCGGGATCGCGCCCGCGATCGGCTGCTCCAGCACCCGCTCGAAGCCGGGCGCGTACACGACGTCGCCCTCCTCCTCGCGCAGCCGCCGCAGCAGCGCCGCGTACCCCGCCGCGTCGAACGTGTCGGGCGCGCCCTTGCGGTCCCGCCGCCCGAGGCGGTCCAGTTCGACGTCGGCGAGGTGGAAACCGTCCATGGGCACGTGCGCCACCCACGGGTCCCCCGCCGCGTTGAGCGCTTGGACCAGGTGTTCGGCGAGGGTCGTCTTGCCCGCGCCGGGGCTTCCGGCGATGCCGAGCAGGGCACGGCGGCCGGGGCGGGACAGCGCGCGGGCACGGTCGAGGAGGTCGTCGAAGATCTGCGGCACGCAGCCGAGTGTGCCATCCACCGGCGTGCGGGCGGGGGGTGAGAATCTGTCATGAAGCGCCCCACTGTGGCGTGTGCCACCCGTTGGACTCCCTCCGGTGGGGAACCGTGTCCTGTATGACGGAGCTCGGACTTCCCGAAGACATCCAGGCCTGCCTCTTCGACCTCGACGGTGTCGTCACCAGGACGGCCGTCGTGCACGCGGCCGCCTGGAAGGAGATGTTCGACGCGTTCCTGCGAGAACGCGAGGGCGAGCACGTCCGGCCGTTCGAGGAAGCCGACTACGACGAGTACGTCGACGGCCGCCCCCGCGCCGACGGCGTCCGCACCTTCCTCGCCTCCCGCGGCATCGACCTGCCCGAGGGCACACCGGACGACCCGCCCGACGCGCCGACGGTCCACGGCCTGGGCAACCGCAAGAACGACCTCGTCCTGGAGAAGATCCGCACCGACGGGGTCGAGGCCTACGACGGCACCCTGCGCTACCTCGCCGCGGTCCGCGCGAAGGGCCTGCGCACCGCGATCGTCTCCTCCAGCGCCAACTGCCGTGACGTGCTGCGCGCGGTCGGCGCCGAGGACCTCTTCGACGTACGGATCGACGGGGTGGTGGCCGCCGAGCGGAAACTGCCGGGCAAGCCGCGCCCCGACACCTTCCTGGCCGCCGCGAAGGACCTGGGCGTCGACCCCGCCCGCTGCGCCGTCTTCGAGGACGCCCTGGCCGGCATGGACGCGGGCCGCTCCGGCCACTTCGGCCACGTCGTCGGCGTCGACCGGACCGGACAGACCGACGCGCTGTACGCGCACGGCGCGGACTTCGTCGTGAAGGACCTCGCCGAACTGGGAGGCCAGGCGTGATGATCGCGCACCGGTCCTACACCGTCGAACCCTGGGCGGTGCGCGAGACCGACCTCAACCTCGACGTCCTCGCCCAGAGCGAGTCGGTGTTCGCCCTGTCCAACGGCCATGTCGGCTGGCGCGGCAACCTCGACGAGGGAGAACCGCACGGCCTGCCCGGCTCCTACCTCAACGGCGTGTACGAACTGCACCCGCTGCCGTACGCCGAGGCGGGCTACGGCTATCCGGAGTCCGGCCAGACCGTCATCAACGTCACCAACGGCAAGGTACTGCGGCTGCTGGTCGACGACGAGCCGTTCGACTTGCGCTACGGCCGTCTCGTCGCCCACGAGCGCTGCCTCGACCTGCGCCGGGGCGTGCTGGAGCGGACCTGCGAGTGGATCTCGCCGGCCGGCTCCCGGGTGCGGGTGCGCTCGACGCGGCTCGTCTCCCTGACCCAGCGGGCCATCGCGGCCGTCGCGTACGAGGTGGAGCCGGTCGACAGCCGCATCCGCGTGGTGATCCAGTCGGAACTCGTCGCCAACGAGAGCCTGCCCGGACCGAACGGCGACCCGCGCGCCGCCCAGGCGCTGAAGTCGCCGCTGGAACCGGAGGAGGACTTCGTCTCCGGTGCCCGGCTGCGCCTGGTGCACCGCACCCGCCGCAGCGGTTTCCGGGTGGCGGTGGCCGCCGACCACGTCATCGACGGACCGGAGCGGACCACGACCGGCAGTGAGAGCAACGTGGACGTGTCCCGGCTGACGGTCACCTCCGTCCTGGAACCGGGACAGCGGCTGCGCGTCGAGAAGTTCGTCGCCCACGGCTGGTCCGGCGCCCGCTCCCGGCCCGCGATGAGCGACCAGGTCGAGGCCGCGCTCGCGGCGGCGGCGCACAGCGGCTGGCAGGGACTGCTGGACGAACAGCGGGCGTACCTCGACGACTTCTGGGACCGCGCCGACGTCGAGGTCGACGGGGACGAGGAGATCCAGCAGGCCGTCCGCTTCGCCCTCTTCCACGTCCTGCAGGCCGGCGCCCGCGCCGAACAACGGGCCATCCCGGCCAAGGGTCTGACCGGTTCCGGCTACGACGGCCACGCCTTCTGGGACACCGAGGCCTTCGTCCTGCCCCTGCTCACCTACACCGCCCCCGACTCCGTCGCCGAGGCCCTGCGCTGGCGGCAGAACACCCTGCCCGCCGCCCGGGAGCGCGCGGCCCAACTCGGCCTGCGCGGTGCCGCGTTCCCCTGGCGGACCATCGAGGGCTCGGAGGGGTCCGCGTACTGGCCCGCCGGCACGGCCGCCTTCCACGTGAACGCCGCCATAGCGGACGCGGTGGTGCGCTACACGACGGCGACCGGGGACACCGGCTTCGAACGGGACACCGGCGTCGAACTGCTCGTGGAGACCGCCCGCCTGTGGCGCTCGCTCGGCCACCACGACCACCACGGCGTCTTCCACATCGACGGCGTCACCGGCCCCGACGAGTACAGCGCGGTCGCCGACGACAACACGTACACCAACCTCATGGCCCGGGCGAACCTGCTGGCCGCCGCCGACGCCTGCGAACGCCACCCCGAACAGGCGATCCGGCTCGGCGTCGACGAGGAGGAGAGCGCCTCCTGGCGCGACGCCGCCGAGGCCGTGCACATCCCCTACAACCACGAACTCGGCGTGCACGAACAGCACGCCGGCTTCACCCGCTACCAGCGCTGGGACTTCGACGGCACCCGCCCCGACCAGTACCCGCTGCTGCTGCACTTCCCCTACTTCGACCTCTACCGCAAACAGGTCGTCAAGCAGGCGGACCTGGTCCTGGCGATGTACACGTGCAGCGGCTGGTTCGAGGAGTTCCACGACGAGGAGCAGATCGCCCGCAACTTCGCCTACTACGAGCCGCTCACCGTGAGGGACTCCTCCCTCTCGGCGTGCTGCCAGGCCGTCGTCGCCGCCCAGGCCGGGCATCTCGGCCTCGCCTACGACTACACGGCCGAGGCGGCGCTGATGGACCTCGCCGACCTGGAGCAGAACACCCGCGACGGGCTGCACATCGCGTCCCTCGCCGGTACCTGGACGGCCCTGGTCGCCGGGTTCGGCGGCCTGCGCCGGGACGGCGACTCACTCCGGTTCGCGCCCCGCCTGCCCGAGCGGTTCAGCCGTCTGGCCTTCACCGTCCAGATCCTCGGCCGGCGCCTGCGCGTGGAGATCGGTCCGGACAAGGCCACGTACACCCTGATGTCGGGCGAGCCCCTGGGGATCCGCCACCACGGCGCGGCCCTGACCGTGAACGGCGACGGCCCCGTCGTCCGCGAGATCCCGCGGCAGAAGTCCCGCCCGGCACCCGAGCAGCCCCCGCACCGCGTTCCCAACGCCCGCTGACCGGGCGGCAGACCACGGGGGCGGCGGCAGGCAGGGGCGCCACGCCCCTGCCTGCCGGACGGCCGGGCGACTTGGGCGACAGACGGCAGGCACCTGGCCGAATACCAGCCTGCGCATCCACCCACGGCGGGTTAATTTAGCCGTGTTTTTCCGATTGTCCGATCCCGCCTCCCGCTCGCCGGGCTGCGGGGCTGAGACGCCCTACGGCAGGTAGGGGTGAGGGGTGGACCATGGCTCAGGGCACGAACGCCATGCGCGCCGGTGTGCGACGGCGCGAACCGGCGAGCGTGCCCGGCGCCTCCCGACGGGCGCGCGGCACATGGCCGCTCGCGGCCCTGGCCGGCGCCTTCACGCTCGCCCAGCTGGTCCTCGTCCGTCCCGGCATGGGCCTCGGCTGGGACGAGACGGTGTACGTCAGCCAGGTCTCCGCCCAGGCCCCGGCGGCCTTCTTCAGCGCGCCGCGCGCCCGCGGCGTCTCCCTGCTGGTGGCGCCCATCGCGTCCTGGTCGACCTCCACCGAACTGCTGCGGGTCTACCTCGCCCTGCTCTCCGGCCTCGGCCTGTACCTGGCCCTGCGCGTCTGGCGCGGACTGTTCCCGACCCGCGTCCTGGCCCTGGCCGGCGCGCTCTTCGCGACCCTGTGGGTGACGCTCTACTACGGCCCGCAGGCCATGCCCAACTACTGGGTCGCCCTCGGCGCCCTGATCACCGTCGGCTGCTTCCTGCGGGCCCGGGCGGACCGCCTCGACCGGGCCGCCCTGTACGGCGTCGCGGCGGGCGCCGCCCTCATGGCGTGGATGCGGCCCACCGACGCCGTGTGGGTCACGCTGCCGCTGCTCGTCCTGGCGGCGACGGCCCGCCTGTGGCGGCCCGCGCTCGCGCTGCTCGGCGGACTGGCCGCGGGCGCGGGGGAGTGGGTGATCGAGGCGTACGTCAGCTACGGCGGCCTGGGCCAGCGGCTGTCCGACGCCTCCGACGTCCAGGGCGGACTCGGCTGGTACTTCGCCGTCGACGACCAACTGCGCGGCCTGATCGGGCGGACCCTGTGCCGCCCGTGCACCGGACCGATGCCCAACCCGGTGGTGATGGTCTGGTGGTTCGCCCTCCCGCTGCTCGCCGCCGCCGGTCTCCTGGTCGCGGTGCGGGCCCGGCGCACCGGGCGGACGCTGCTGCCGCTGGCCTGCGCCACCACGGCCGCCGTGCCCTACCTCTTCCTGATCGGCTACGCGGCTCCCCGCTTCCTCCAGCCCGCCTACGCCCTGCTGGCGATCCCCGTCGCCGACGCCCTGCTCCACCTCGTCACCCGCCCCGACGGCCGGTGGCGCCCGGTGGCGGCGGCTCTGGTGGCGCTCGGGCTGGCGGGGCATCTGGCGGTGCAGTACGCCGTGCTGGACCGCACCGTGGACCGCACCACCGCCGACCGCCGTGACTGGGCCCGCACCGCCGCCGAACTGCACCGCCTGGGCGTACGTCCGCCCTGTCTGCTCACCGGGCACGAGGCCATCCCCGTCGCCTACTACACCGGCTGCTCCTCGGCGGCGGTCCGCGGCAACAACGCCAACAGCAGCGCCGCGGACATCCGGCGCACCGCCGGCCGGATCCCCGCCGCCGCCCTCACCCGGCCCGGCGGCCCGCCACCCGGGTACGCCCGCGACTGGGACCTCCACCGGTCCGCGGGCCTGGACCTCCGCGTCGCGCCGGCCCCCGCCTGGGACTGACCGCATGACGTCCGAGCAGGTCGCCGTCGCACCCGTCCGACGACGCGCCGGCCGGGCCGCCGCCCTGACCCTCGCCGTCCTGGTGGCCGCGGTCTACCTGGCCCGGCGCCACTGGCCCGTGCTGGAGACCGGCGCCCTCCGGCTCGCCGTCGCCGACCAGGGCTGGCTGCTGCTCGGTGCCACCGCGGCCGGGGCGACCTGGCTGTGCTCGGCGCTCGCCCAGCAGGGCGCCGTCCCGCGGCGGCTGCCTGCGGGACGGCTCGTGGCCGCCCAGTTCGCGGCGTCCGCCGCCAACCACGTGCTGCCCGCCGGGCTCGGCGCGGGCGCGGTGAACCTGCGCTTCCTCATGCGCTGCGGCCTGCCGGCCGGCCGCGCGGCGACCGCCGTCGCGGTCAAGGCCGCGGCCGGCGGGATCGTGCGCGCCGTCCTGATCGCCGTGTTCGCCACCGTCTGCCCGGGAGTGGTGCGGATCCCGGACGGCTGGGGAGCGGGCGCGGCGGTCCTGGGGACCGCCCTGTGCGCCCTCGCCCTGCCGGCCGGCCGGCTGTGGCCCCGGTGCCGCAGGGCACTGGCCTCCGTGGCGGCGGACATCGGGGCCGTCCACGCGCGAGGTCACCGGGCGGCGGCCCTGTGGGGCGGCTCGCTGGCGTTCGCCCTGCTGCACGCGCTCGTCCTGATCGCCGTCACCCGGGCCGTCGCCCTGCCCCTGGCCCCGGCCCTGGTGGCGCTGCTGTACCTCGCCGCCAGCAGCGCCGCCGCGCTGCTGCCCACCCCGGGCGGCCTCGGCTCCCTCGACGCCGCGCTCGGCCTCGCCCTGGCCGCCGCCGGAGCGCCGGCCCCGGCGGCCGCGGCCGCGGTGCTCGGCTACCGGCTCCTGACCGGGTGGATCCCGCTGGTCCCGGGGCTGTTGGTGCTCGGGATCCTGGTGCGCCGCAAGGCACTGTGACCGATCGGCGTTTCCCACGGGCGGGCAGCTGGTAGGAGTCCGGTTGTCGGACCGTGGGCGAGGGGGGAACGGCATGACGTGGAACGAGCACGGCGGACGCCTGGGGGAGGAGTTCTTCACCGCGGGGACGTCGTCCTTCACCGAGTTCCTGGCCGCGCACCGCCCGGAGCTGCTGAGTACCCGCCGCGTCCTGCCGGACGGCGTGGCGGCCTCGCCCGACCAGGTGCCGCACGGCACGACCGTGCTGGCCCTCGCCTTCCGCGACGGCGTGCTGATCGCGGGCGACCGCAGGGCCACCATGGGCAATCTCATCGCCCAGCGCGACCTGGAGAAGGTGCACCCCGCCGACGACTACACGGCCGTCGCCTTCGCCGGGACCGTCGGCCTCGCGGTGGACATGGTGAAGCTGTACCAGGTCGAGCTGACGCACTTCGAGAAGATCGAGGGCGTCGCGATGAGCCTCGACGGCAAGGCGCGCCGCCTGGCCGGCATGATCCGGCAGAACCTCGGCCAGGCCATGCAGGGCCTCGCCGTCGTGCCGCTCCTCATCGGCTACGACCCCTTCGCCCCCGAGGGGGAGCGGGGCCGCATCTTCAGCTTCGACGTCGCCGGCGGGCTGTACGAGAAGCGGAACTTCCACGCCGAGGGCTCCGGATCGCCCTACGCCCGCGGCTCCCTGAAGAAGCTGTTCCATCCGGGCATGGACCGGCGCGGGGCGGCCCTGAGCGCGCTCCAGGCGCTGTACGACGCGGCGGACGACGACTCCGCGACCGGCGGCCCCGACATCGGCCGCCGGATCTTCCCCCTCGTGTCGGTCATCACCGAGGACGGTTTCGAGCGGCTGCCCGAGCCGGAGACGGAGGCGCTGAGCCGCGAGGTGGTCGAGCGGCGCCTCGCCAGGCCGGACGGACCGAACGCGACGCCGTGACCGGGGCCTGACCGGGGGTGTGACCGGGACCGTGGCCTGCGGCTTTCCCCACTCGTGGGGAAGACCTGTCACGGCCTTTACTGCACATGGCTTGCAACTGCCGGAGGAGGGCACAAGGCTGCTCCGTGCGGCCGTACGCACGAAGGAAGGATTCTCCTCCCGCCCGATGCGGCCACCCCTGACTCCACTCCGCACCTCCTCCCCGCCGCCGCCCCCCCCGAGAAGGGCTCGGCCCGGCACCGCGTCCGTGGCTCCCTGACGCGGCAGGAGTGGATCAGGGCGGGCGGGACGCCGGCCGTGGCCGTGTTCCGGTTCCCCCTCGGCCACTCCCCGCAGGAGGAACCCGGAAAGATCATCCCGGTGGCCCAGTGGCAGAACGATTCGCCAGGTGAACGGCACGGCGAATGATCAACGGGGCGGCACCGACGGCGATCCTGGGGCGGAAAGCCACCGATCGGCGGCCCGGGCTCTCGCGAGCCCCGCCGCCTCCCCTCGCCAAGGAGATTCCCTTGCGTGTTCGTCGTATGGTGTCCCGCGCCCTCGGCTCCGCCGCCCTCGTGCTCGCCTCCGTGGGCGCGGTGACCACCGCCGCGAGCCCGGCCGCCGCCGCCCCGTGCGGGTTCTACGAGACCGGCTCCGACGCCTTCTACAACCACTGCACCTCCGACGGCTCGCGGGTGGTCGTCAAGGTGGAGGTCGCCTGGGCGGCCGATTACGAGCGGTGCGTCGCGCCCGGCACGTCCTGGCTGGGCTCCGCGAACAAGATCGACGGCGCCCACTACGTCGGCCGCACCTGCTGACGGACCTCAGGTCGTGCTCCGTGCCGTCGCGCCGCGGACGGTGCGGAGCACTCAGGTCAGGCGACTGAGGGGGATGTCACCGGCTCCCAGGTCACTTCCGCCCCACGTTCGGGGTTGGGCTCCGCGTAGCGGGAAACGCGTTCAGGACGCCGGGAAGACACCGGTCGACGCAGTGAACGAGGGAGGAGCCCATGGGCACGCAGCCGATGGCCGACGACGCGTACCAGCCCACCGGTACCAACGAGGAGCAGGAGGACGCGGCGCCGCTGGACCTGCAGGACGCGATCGACGAGCGGACCTACGACGACACCCTCGACGAGGGCTACTCCCCGCCGGAGAAGCCGCTCGGCGTCACCAAGTACGGCACCACGGCCGCCGAGCAGCACGACGGCGAGAGCCTCGACCAGCGCCTGGCCCAGGAGGTTCCCGAGGACACCGGGCCGGTCGGCGACCAGGTCGGCGACCTCCCCGGCGGCGAGGGCGAACCGATCGACCCGGAGGCGGGCACCGAGCGCGCGGGCCGGCTCGTCGCCCCGGACGAGGGCGCCCACACGGACACCGTCAAGGAGGAGGTCGCCCGCGACGTGGGGATCGACGCGGGCGCCGCCGGGGCCGAGGAGGCCGCCATGCACGTCGTCGAGGACGAGACCGAACTCCCCGACGACGGCAGCGCGAGCGGCGGGTACCTGGACGGGGACGACAGGACGTGAGGCGGGACGCTCAGTCCCCGATGCGGTCGATCAGGCGGAGCTTGTTGGTGGCGTCCAGCGCGGCGACCTTGTACGACTCCGCGAGCGTGGGGTAGTTGAACACCGCGTCGACCAGGTAGTCGACGGTGCCGCCGCAGCCCATCACGGACTGTCCGATGTGGATGAGCTCGGTGGCACCGGTGCCGAAGCAGTGCACCCCGAGCAGGGTGCGGTCCTCCGGGGAGACCAGCAGCTTCAGCATGCCGTGCGAGTCGCCCATGATCTGGCCGCGGGCCAGTTCGCGATAGCGGGAGACGCCGACCTCGAACGGCACCCGGTCCGCGGTGAGCTGGTCCTCGGTGCGGCCCACGAAGCTGATCTCGGGGATGGTGTAGATGCCGATCGGCTGGAGGTGGTGCATCCGGGGCACCGGCTCCCCGCACGCGTGGTACGCCGCCGCGCGGCCCTGCTCCATCGCGGTCGCCGCCAGCGCCGGAAACCCGATGACGTCACCGACGGCGTAGACGTGCGGCACCTCGGTGCGGTAGTGCTCGTCCACCGTGATCCGGCCCCGGGCGTCGGCCGACAGACCCGCCTTGTCCAGATCGAGGTCGTCGGTGAGGCCCTGGCGGCCCGCCGAGTACATCACCGCGTCGGCGGGGATCTTCTTGCCGCTCTCCAGGACGGTGAGCGTGCCCCGGGGATGCCGCTCGACCGCGGCCACCGTCTCGCCGAAACGGAAGGTCACCGCCAGGTCCCGCAGGTGGTACTTGAGCGACTCGATCACCTCGACGTCACACATGTCGAGCATCCCGGCCCGCCGCTCGACCACCGTGACCTTGCTGCCGAGCGCGGCGAACATCGACGCGTACTCCATGCCGATGACACCCGCGCCGACGATGACCATCGAGCGCGGCACCCGCTCCACGGCGAGCACGTTGTCCGAGTCCATGACCGTGCGCCCGTCGAACGCGACGCTGTCCGGGCGGGCAGGGCGGGTGCCGGTGGCGATGACGACGTGCTCGGCGCTGATCAGCCGTTCGTGGTCGGTGACCTCGCGGACGGCGACCGTGTGGTCGTCGACGAAGCGGGCCGTGCCGGCGTACAGGGCGATGTGGTTGCGGGACAGCTGGCTGCGGATGACGTCGACCTCGCGGCTGACCACGTGCTGGGTGCGCGCGGTCAGGTCGGCGACGGTGATGTCCTCCTTCAGCCGGTAGCTCTGTCCGTACAGGTCACGCTGGGTGAGGCCGGTCAGGTACAGGACCGCCTCGCGCAGCGTCTTGGAGGGGATGGTGCCGGTGTGGAGGGAGACCCCGCCGACCATGTCGGGGCGGTCGACGACGGCGACCCGGCGGCCCAGCTTGGCCGCGGCGATGGCGGCCTTCTGGCCGCCGGGGCCGGATCCGATGACGAGCATGTCGAAGTCTGGCACCCGAGGAGTCTGTCAGTCCCGGTGCCCGCTTCGTAAGGGCGGACGGACGAACGGCGACCGTCCGCGACCCGCGGGGAGCGGACACGGCGACCGGACAGGGAGCGGACACGGCGACCGGACACGGCGACGCGGGGCCGCACCCCGGCGAGCCGCGGTCCTCATGGCCCGCGGCACCCGGTGCCGGCGCCGGCGTCCTCCCGGAACGGCCGCTACGGCAGCAGCTTGTCCAGAGCGGCCGGGCCCTCCGCCTCCAGCTTGCGCCTGGCCCATTCGAGGGTGCGCGGGGTGAGGTCCTTGCCGGAGGCGAGCACCACGTCCTCGGGTGACACGTCCGTGCCGGTACGGGTGTGCAGCAGGGCGTCCGGGGTCGTGCGCTCCTCGGACGGCTCTGACACGTCGGGCTGTGACGTCGGCATGATGTCTGCTCCTCGGATCCGGATCGTTCCTTGTTCCCGGTCGTTCCCGGTCGTTCCCGGTTTCCCTCACCGGGCCCGATATCACCATTCAACGCCCGGACCCACCCTGCATCCCGAGCGAGGGCGGCGGCACCTCGCGGCCGGGCTGCCCGGCCGCTGCCACGGACGCCCCACGAGCGGGTGCGGGGCCCGGCTCCCCGGGGCACGCGGCGGCCTCAGCGGGCCGGGACCCTGGGCTCCAGGACGAGCATCGTGACGTCGTCCTGGAGGGTTCCGCCGTGCCGGACGAGGTCCGTCCAGACACGTCGGACGAGCGCGGCCGGTTCTCCGCCGGCGAGGTCCGGGAGCCTCTCGGCCAGGGGGTAGAACGCGCCGGTGGCGTCCCTGGCCTCGGTGACCCCGTCGGAGACGAGGAAGAGCAGGTCCCCCGGTTCCAGCGGCACGGTGAGAGTGACGGGGGGCCCGCCGTCGGACAGGCCGAGACCGAGCGGCGGGTGTGCGGCGACCTCGACCTCGACGGCCCGGCCGTGGCGCAGCAGCAGGGGCGCCGGATGGCCGCACGCCACGATCCGCACCGCCCGCGCGTCCGCGGCGAACTCCAGCAGCAGCACCGTGGCGAACAGCTCGCAGTGCGGCACCCCGGCGGAGTCCAGCACCAGCCGGCGGTCCAGGCGGGCCGCCACCGACTCCGGGTCCGGCTGGTCCAGCACCGCCTCCCGGAACGCCCCCAGCAGCGAGGCGACCGTGCCCACGGCCGACAGCCCGTGCCCCTGCACGTCACCCATGACCACCCGTACACCGAACGGCCCGTCCCGCACGTCGAAGAAGTCGCCACCGACCAGCGTCCCGCGCTGCGCCGCCCGGTACAGACCCGCACACCGCACCGGCCCCACCCATGAGGGCAGCGGCGGCATGACGGCCTGCTGGGCGGCCTCGGCGACGGCACGCTCGGTGACCAGCTGGGCGTCCCGGCGACTGCGCACGAACGACACGAACACGCTCAGCGCGGCGACGAAACCCACGGTCAGCAGATCGGTGCTGCCGGGATCGTCCAGCCGGAACGCGGGGACGTTCAGCACGGCCAGCGCGAGCCCGCCGAGCACCGCGGTCGCGGCGGGCCCGTACGACAGCACGGCCAGCGGCGGGATCGCGCCCAGCACGAAGCCGATGTCGAGCGGACGCGGGCTGATCAGGGTCGCCGCGCACACCCCCGCCAGCAGGGCGGCCGGCAGCACCCGTACCCAGCCCGGCGGCGGCGCGCCCCGCAGCCAGCCCCGCCGGTCCCGCTCGGGGCGCGACCACCCGCCGCGCGCTCTGCTCACACCCCTACGCTGCTACGACCGCCCGCGCGCCGCATGCCGGGCCGCGCCATGGCCCGCTCCCGCTCCCGCTCCCGCTAGAACGGCGTGAGCGTCAGCCGTATCCCGGTGGGTGCCGTGTCCTGGATGTACGAGGCGCAGTCGGCCACGTCGTCGAAGGCGAAGCCGTACGCCCGGCCGTCCTCGGTGGCCGCGTGCAGCGCCTTGGCGTAGTGGTTGGTGAGGTCGGTCCGGTAGAAGGACGCCGGGTCGGTCGTCGGCTGGGCGGGCGCGCTGAGCAGCGTCGAACGGTTGAACCCGGCGCCGAGCACGGCGGCGACCGGGCCGGTCGTGCCGTCGTTGGGCGCGGCGAGGGCGCCGTCGCAGAAGAGCACGTCCCGGGTCGACGGTTTCCCGAAGGAGACCGGCGCGGGCCCGTCGAAGGTGAACCGCTCGCCGCGCACCCGGCCGGTGAAGGTGCCCGCGTCCGTGGTGAGCGTGAGGTCCTTGCCCGTGTACGTGCTCCACACCTCGTCGATGTACGGGGCGAAGTAGTCGGCGGGGAACAGACCGGCGTCCAGCCCGTGCCCGGGCGTGATGACGCGGGTGTCGTCCACGACCAGCCGCGCGAACTCCTCGGCCTGCCGTACGGCGGCGAAGACGTCGGCCCGTCCCGAGGCGCGCAGGGTGCCCGTCGTCTGGTCCTTCGCACCGGTCAGCCGGATGCTCAGCGGCACGCTGAACATGTCGACCATGGTGGTGTTGCAGAACATGCCGGCGGAGTTGTGGGTGAACTCGGCACAGTCGTGCAGCACCGCGTAGTTGGGGTCCGAGGCCACCCAGCCGGCCGGGTACTGGAGCGCGGGATCACCGGCCCCGTCCGTGACGGCCTTGAACTTCAGCTTCTGGCCCAGTGCCACATAGATCCGGCCGGACATGTACGGCAGGGACAGCCGGGTCTCGCCACCGCCGGCGAGGCTGATCGCGTAGTCGGTGTAGCCGTCGGGGCCGTTGTCGGACACGGCGATCGGCACGAGGGTGCCGTCCGGGGCGACCCGCACCTGCCTGCCGTCCTGGTTGCCCACGATGTAGACGTGGACGCTCGCGTTGTCGAAGGACCCGCTGTCGTTGACGATCGTCAGCGGAAGGGCGCCGGCCGCCGCGGTCGCCGCCCGGCCGTCGGTCGTGCCCGCGAGGGCGTGGGGGGCCACCGCGGCGACGGCGGGTGCGGCCACGACGGCCCCGCCCAGGGCGAACAGGAGCTTGCGACGACCGAGGCTGCGCTGGTGACGAGGTGTCATGTGGGGGGTCTCCCGGAGTACGTGGTGAGGGGGTACGTCGTCGGCGTGCGAGCGAGCGGAGAGGAGGAGGAAGAGGGGGGAAGCGTGGGGAGGAGGGGAATGGAAGCAGGGATGAGAGCGCTCTCACGCCGTCGTCGAACCCGATGCTACGTACGGCCGCCCTCCCGGCCCACACAACTACCGAGCGTTTAATCCGGCGTTAAGGGCCACTTAAGCGGTGTACCGTGAGGCACCACGCCCGAGACCAACGGAAGGAGGCGAGTGCCGTGCAGTTCACCACCACCCAGCGCTCCCTTTCCGTTGCCCCGGCGTGCTTCGTCTGACCGGGAGCGCTCACCGCAGTACGCATCCCGGAGGAATCCATGACCGATCTGGTCATCCGCGCGCTCGACGAGCGCGACGCACCACTCTTCGACACCCTGCCGGACCCGCTGAACGCCCGTGAGGGGCACCGGCTCACCCGGCACCGCCCCGACTGGAAGCGGGTGGCCCTGCGCGACGGCGAGGTCGTGGCACGCGGCGCCTGGTGGGGCGGACCCGACGACACCGAACCCCTCAACATCAACTGGTTCGACGTGGCGCGGGGCGAGGAGGAGGCGGGCGCCGAACTCCTGCGCACCGCGCCCTGGCAGGTCGAACTCGAGATGAACCTGCCCCCGGGCTGGCGCGAGGACCCGGCCCTGCGCGCCGCCGCCGAGACCCGCTTCACCGCCGTACGCGAGGCCGGATACGACCTCCTGGTGGAACGTTTCCTGTACCGCTGGACCCCACAGTGCGGGCTGCCCGAACGGCCCGGACGCCTGGTGTTCCGCCCCGAACCGGACGACGAGGTGTTCCGCGACGCGCTGCGCCGCATCCACTCCGCCACCCTGGACGCCCACGCCCTCAAGGCCATCGAGGAGGGCGGACTCGACCGCGCCGCCCAGGAGGAACTCGACTTCTTCCACTGGTGCCCGTCACCGCGCGAGTGGTGGCAGATCGCGCACTCTCCGCAGGGAGACCCGGTCGGCATCCACATCCCCGCGCACAACCCGGCGGGCCCCTGCGTCGGCTTCATCGGGGTCCTGCCCGACCAGCGGGGACACGGCTACGCCTACGACCTCCTGGCGGAGTGCACCCACTTCCTGGCGGAACAGGGTGCGGAGTTCGTCTCGGCCGCCACGGACCAGGGCAACTTCCCCATGGCCGCGAACTTCGCCAAGGCCGGCTATCCCGTCGTACGGGAACGCCTGAACTTCCACCTCACCCGCACCGGCTGAGACATGCGGCCGGCACCGACAGACGGCCGGGCCCGTCTGTCGGTGCCGGCCGGCGGGCTGACCGACGACGGGAGCGGCAGGGAGGCGCGGAGGCGGGACGGCCGGGCCTGGTTCGGTGGGGCGACGAGCCGATCGAACCATCCGGACTTCGCGGGGTCGACGGCCCGCGGGGGCGGGGCGCCCCGCGTCAGGCGTCCTCCAACTCAACCGTCCTTCAACTCAACCGTCCGTCAACTCAGGCGTCCTTCACCAGGGCCTCCGCCGTGGCCAGGATCTCGGTGACCCGAAGAGCGAAGGCCGCGTCGCACGGGTGCGGGCGGCCTGTGCGGGCGGCGTCCACAAGGGCGTCCGCGGCCCGGGCGAAGGCGGGCAGGACTCCCTCGGAACTCTCCGGGAGCAGCGTCACCCCCGCTTCGCCCCGCAGCTCGACGGCGGCTCCCGCCGCCGCGGGCGGCGCCGTGAGGCTCAGCGTCAGCGTGCTCGACGCGCCGCCGGCATGGTGCAGCACGAGATGCACGGTGTCCCCGGGACCGGTCGCCGCGGCCGCCACCCGGCGGACGTCACCGAGGACCGGCAGCAGCACGGACAGGGCGTGCGGCCCCACGTCCCACAGGGCTCCCTTCTCGCGCCGCCACGGCGAGTCGGCGAACGGGCTGTCGCTCGTGAACACCGAGCCCAGCCACTGCGCCCGCGCGGTGAACCAGCCCGGCACGCCCGCCTGTTCGGTGATCCACGCCTCCGTCTCGGCCAGGAAGCGGGTGGTGAAGAAGACGACCGAGGCGACGCCGGCCTCCCGGACGGCGTCGACCACCGCCCGCCCGTCCTCGACCGTCGCGGCGAGCGGCTTGTCCAGCAGCAGGTGACGGCCCGCCCGCGCGGCCCGCACCGCGAGCCCGGCCTGCACACCCGGAGGCAGGGCGACGGCCACGGCGTCCACGTCGGCGAGCAGCGCGTCCACGTCGTCGTACGCCCGCGTGCCGTGCAGGTCCGCCAGTTCCTTCGCCGCGTCGGGGCGGCGGCCCCACACGCCGGCGAAGTCCAGCCCCGCGTGTGCGCTCAGGGCCGGGGCGTGGGCCATCCGGGCCCAGGGGCCGGTGCCGAGCAGTCCGATGCGCATGCTGCCACCTTTCGACGCCGTACGACCTGGTGAGGACCGGTGACGGGTGGCTGCCGGTCCAGGGGGAGCGTTTCACATGGGTGGGGCGGTTGTGCAAGGGCCTCCGGGGCGGAGGCGGGGTCGTCGGGGTGGGGCGGCGGGCCGGGCGGGGGGTGTCGGGAGGCGGGCCCGGTGGGGCGGCGGGCCCGGGCGGTGGTGTGAGGAGACCGGTGACATTGCCGGTCCGCGCCGCCCGGATGCCCCTCGACAGTGGCAGCGCCAGAAGTCGGCGGTGCCCGGCGGCACGGTGCGTGGTGTTCCTCCGCGTGCGGTGCCCGGCGGGCGGCCCGCCACGACAGAGAGGACGACTCGTCGTGCAGCAACACCTGCGGAACGGCACTGCCCCTCGGACCCCCCGCCCGGCCGCGCACGGCCGGGACCGACGCAGGACCAACCGGTTCGCCGTCGCCCTGGCGGCGCTCGCCGCGACCATCGGGCTCGGCACCCTCGGCACTCCCGGGGCCCACGCCGCGGACAACCCCTACGAGCGCGGGCCGGCACCCACCAACGCCTCCATCGAGGCGCAGCGCGGCCCCTACGCGGTCTCGCAGACGACCGTCTCCCAGCTCGCCGTCAGCAGCTTCGGCGGCGGCACCATCTACTACCCCACCAGCACCAGCGACGGGACCTTCGGCGCCGTCGCCGTCTCACCCGGCTACACCGGCACCCAGTCCACCATCGCCTGGCTGGGCCCGCGCCTGGCGTCCCAGGGCTTCGTGGTCTTCACCATCGACACCCTCAGCACCCTCGACCAGCCGGACTCACGGGCGCGTCAACTGCTCGGCGCCCTCGACTACCTGACCCAGAGCAGCTCGGTGAGAGGCCGGGTCGACAGCAGCCGGCTCGGCGTGATGGGCCACTCCATGGGCGGCGGCGGCAGCCTGGAGGCCGCCAGGACCCGGCCCTCCCTCCAGGCGGCGATCCCGCTGACTCCCTGGCATCTCGACAAGACCTGGCCCGAACTCAGGACACCCACCCTGATCGTCGGAGCCGACGGTGACAGCGTCGCGTCGGTCAGCTCTCACGCCGAGCCCTTCTACGGGAGCCTGCCCTCGTCGCTCGACCGTGCCTACCTGGAGCTGAACAACGCCAACCACTTCGCGCCGATCTCGTCGAACACGACGATCGCGAAGTACAGCGTCTCCTGGCTGAAGCGGTTCATCGACAACGACACCCGCTACGAGCAGTTCCTGTGCCCGCTGCCGCGGCCGAGCACGACCATCGAGGAGTACCGGGGCAACTGCCCGCACACCTCCTGACGCGACCGGTCGGGCTGTGCCGGTGCATCGGCGTCCACCTCGGACGCTGGGCACCGGCACACGCCGTCGGCGCCTGCGGACGTGCCGCTTCCGGATGCCGTCACGTGTCACTAGCGTCGAGGGATGACCCAAGACAGGACCGTGACGGCGGTGACCCGGCGGATCCACGGGCACGGTGGTGCCCGGCGGGCGGTGGCAGCCCTGACGGAAGGGCTGACGCGGGGCGGGGCGGCACTCGTCGTGACCGGCGAGCACGGACTCGGCCGTACGGCCCTCCTGGAGTGGGCCGCGCGCCGCTTCGAGGCCGGATCCGTGGTGCGGGTCCGGGGGGTGCCGGGCCGGAGCGGGGTGCCGTACGCGGGACTGAGCGTGCTGATCTGCGCGGTGGCGGATCTCGGCGGGGGGCGGCGGACCGGGGGCGCGGGGCGTGGGCCGGGGGGCCGCGTCGGGCGGGGCGGGGTGGAGGGACATGCCGAGGGGGACGGGGCGGGGGGTCCCGCTGCGGTGGACGGTCTCGACGAGGCCGGTGCCGGCGGCGTCGCCGGCCCTGGTTCCGGCGTCCTCGTCGCCGAGGAGGGCCGGGCCGCCGCGCGAACGGATCTGCCGGCAGTGCTCCGGCGTGCGGCCGAGGACGCCCCGCTGCTGGTGTGCGTGGACGACGTCCACCTCTGGGACGCTCCTTCGCGGGCCGTCCTCGGGGCGGTGGCCGCCCATGCGCACACGGTCGGCCGGGTGGGGCTGCTGTTGTCCTTCGCCGGACACCTCGCCGCCGATCCGTACCTCGCCCGATGCCCTTCCGTCGGCCTGTCCCCGCTCGCCCCGTCGGAAGCGGCTGCCCTGCTCGACGAGGTGACGGAGCCGAGCGTCGACCGGTCCCTGCGCGAGGCGCTCCTGGACGAGGCGGAGGGCAGTCCCGCGCTGCTGCTCGCCCTGGCGAGCCGGTGGTCGCGGGCCGGGGCGAGCGGTCGCCGGGCTCCGGCCCGGCCGTCGGCCGACGCGGAGATGCTGGCCGGGCTGGCCGGACGACAGCCGCTGGCCGGCCTGCCGCCGAGGGTGCGCGACCTGGCGCTGGTCGCGGCGGCCGCGTTACGGGAGACGGACGACACGGAGGTCGACGCCGAGCTTGTCCGCAAGGCGGCCGAGCGGATGTCCGCGGAGGCGTCACCGCGTCCCGTCGAGGCATCGCCGGACTGCGACGGGAGGGCGCCGGCGTGGGCCGAGACCTCGGGAGGCTGTGCCTCGGGTGCGGCGGGTTGTGTCCGGCCGTCGTCGCAACGTGCCGGGGGCTTGGCGGGGTTCGGGCTGGCGTTGTCAGGCTGGGTGGGGACCGGGGCGGGTCTCGCTGGGACTTCGGTGGGGTGTGAGGTGACCTCGCTGGGTCCTGCCGGGGCGTCGTCGGGCTGTGCGGTGGGCTTGTCGGGGTCCGGGCTGGTCCTGCCGGACCTGGTGGGGATCTCGGTGGGCCTTGCGGGGGCGTCGCCGGGGTGTGACGTCCCCCCGCAGGGGCCGGCCGTGGGCTCATCGGGCGGTGCCGGGGCTTGGCCGGGCTGCGCCCTGGCTCTGCCGGGCCTCGCCGCGATGCCGGCGAACTGTGACGTCACTCGGCCGGGTGGTGCCGTGATCCCGCAGGGCTGTGCCGCAACGCCGCCTGGCTGCGCCGCGCTTCCGCCGGACCCCGTACCGGTGTCCGACGTGCTCGTCCTGGCCGACGGCCGGTTCCGGTTCGCCGGGACGCTGATCCGCAGGGCCGTGTACACCGGTGCCGGCGCTGACCGGTGCCGCGCGGCGCACCGCGCACTCGCCGCGGTCCTGTCGGCCGGCGGAGACACCCTCACCGCTCTGCTGCACCGGTCCTGGTCCGTGCCGGACCGCGCGTCCCGGACGGCAAACGCCCTCGCCGCCGCGGCCGACGCGGACCGTACCGCCCCGTACCGGCTCCGCTCCGCGGCGTACACCAGGGCCGCCGAACTGACGACGGACGGCCCCGTCCGCGCACACCGGTACACGCTCGCGGCCGAGCAGGCGCTGACCGCGGGACGTCCGCACCGGGCGCTGCGGCTCCTCGGCGAGGCGCGCGGCTGTGCCGCGCCGGCCGCCGTGCACGGCCGCGCGGAGCTGGTACGGGGGATGGCCGAGCTGCGCGACGGCCCGGTCGCCGATGCCTACGAGACCCTGCTGCTCGCCGCCTCCTTGCTCGCCGCGGACGCGCCCGCCCAGTCGGCCCGTGCCACCCTCGCCGCCGCGGACGCCGCGTGGGCGGCGGGTGACATGGCAGCGTGCCATGGTGCGCTCGCGTCCGGGACACGCGTTCCGGACGACGCCCGCGACGCCATCGGAACCGAAGGCGGCCCCTACGGCGAACCCGCTGACCGCCGCCCCGACGCCGGAACCGGCATCGGGTCAACCAGAGCCGGCGAGCCCACCGGAAGCAACGGCGGCCAGCCCGCCGGACCTGGCGTGGGTGAGACCGCCCGTGCCGCCATTCGGGAGACCACCGGAAGCAGCGGCGGCCAGCCCGCCGGACCCGCCGTCGGCGAGACCGCCCGCGCCGCCATCCGGGAGACCACCGGAAGCAACGGCGGCCAGTCCGCCGGACCTGCCGTGGGTGAGACCGCCCGTGCCGCCATCCGGGAGACCGCCGGTACGGGCGTGGGCCGGATCGCCGCCGGGGTCAGGGTCGGTGAGGCCGGAACCGGGGTCCGGGAGGCCGTTGAAGCCGGTGTGGGTGAGTCCGCCGGAACCGCGGCCGGGGATATCGGCCGAACCGTCGCGGGCGGGGTCGCTCGCCCTGGCCTCGGCGCCACCGCCGGAACCAGCAACCGTGAGGCTGCCGGAATCGGCAACCACCCGACGCCCCGAACCGTCGGCGGCGGCACCCCCGAGCCCGTTGGTCCAGGCGACCCGGCTGCCCTGCCCGCGTCCACAGAGCTCCAACCCGCTTTGGCCGCGGGCCGTGATCTCCTCGCTGATCACCGCACCGGTATGCGTGCCGTGCTGGAGGGGCGTTTCGACCGGGCCGTCCTGCCGTTACGGCGAGTCGCGGACGGTGCCAGGGCCCACGACGGGCCGGACGTGCTGATGCGCTCGGCCGCCGCGGCGCTGCTGCTCGGAGACGTGGCCGTGGCCTGCCGGGCCGGCGCCCGGGCCCTGGCCGCTGCCCGGAACCAGGGATCGGGCGCGCTCGCGGCGCGGGCGCTGGAGTACCTGGCCTACGCCGAGCTGCGCGCGGGCCGGCACCCGCAGGGGCGTGGCCACGCGGAGGAGGGACTGCGGGCCGCGCACGCGGCAGGACAGCGGAACACCGCGGCCCACCATCACGCGGTGCTCGCCCTCGCCGCGTCGATCGAAGGGGACACGACCGCGTGCGACGCGCACGTGGACGCCGCGCTGACGACCGCCCGGCGGCACGGACTGGCTCAGGCGGCCACCCTCGCCCACTGGGCGGCGGCCCGCGCCGACCTCGGCTGCGGACGCCCCCTCGACGCCGCCGACCGGCTCGGCCCGCTCGTCCTGCCCGGGCCCCGGCGCGGCCACTTCGCGGTGTGGATGCTCGCCGTGCCCTGCTTCGTGGAGGCCGCCGTGCTCGCCGGGCGGCCCGACGAGGCCCGGGCGGTCATGGACGACTTCGCCCGGTGGGCCGCCTGCGGCGCCGATCCGCACGCCGCGGCCCAGCTCGCGCGCTGCCACGCCCTGCTCGCCGCACCGGAACGGGCCGACGCCTTCTACCGACGGGCCCTGACCCTGCACGAGCCGGCGGGCGGCGACTTCGAGCGGGCCCGGACCGAGCTGTCGTACGGGAAATGGCTGCGCCGTCGGCGCAGACTCCGGGAGGCCCGGGTCCGGCTCGGGTCGGCCCTGGTCGGATTCGAGCGCTGCGGCGCGAGGGTGTGGGCGGGGCAGGCGCGCGGCGAGCTGCGGGCGAACGGGACCGCCCCGTGTACCGCGGGGCCGGACCCGCTGTCCCGGCTGACGCCGCAGCAACTGCGCATCGCCCGCCGGGTCGCCGAGGGCGCCACCAACCGGGAGGTGGCACTGAGCCTCGCGGTGAGCACCCGGACCGTCGACTACCACCTCAGGAACGTGTTCGCCCTCCTCGGCGTGCGGTCCCGGGTCGAACTGGCCCGCATGGTCGACCAGGCGGAAATGACCCGTGCACACCCCTAGGGACCGACCGGACGGTATGCCATCCTTCGGGGCAGGACACGTCAGGCGGCAGCGGCGCCGCAGGCCGACCGGGACATGGCGGGAGGCCGGTCGTGGGTGCGGCGCCGCGAGGCCGAGTTCCGGGGAGGACCGCGATGCAACACGCCGTACGGCCACGAACAGTGTTCCGCCCGGGGCCGGCGCCCGTTCCGCAGCCGCGGACGCGTCGCCGTCGGTCGCTGATCGACGCCGACGCCCTGCACGTCCTGCACCGGGCCGCACGGGTGCTGCTGGACGATCTGCCCGACCTCACGGACCGGCTCCTGGCCCTGCTCCAGGACCAGGAGCCGGTGTACCGGACCGCGCTGGACAGCGACCCGTCCGGCACCTGGCAGGAGGTGCACCGCTCCCTGCGGCACAGCGTGACCTCGCTGCTCGACCCTCGCGGCAACCGGGACGCGGCCCGTCGCTGCTCCTGGAAGATCGGCGTCACCCGTGCCGAACAGGGGCTGCCGCTGGACGCCCTGCTGCACGCGTTCCGGCTGGGCGGGGCGCTGGTGTGGCAGGGGCTGGTGGAGGAGACCTCCCGCAGGGCGCCGGAGGACGTCCGGCTGCTCGTGCACGCGGCGGCCGACGTCTGGAACTTCGTCGACGAGCACTGCACCCTCGTGGCGGACGCCTACCGGCAGGCGGAGCGGCAGCAGGCCTGGCGGCGCGAGAACCGGGTGCGGCTGCTGACCG
This sequence comes from Streptomyces sp. NPDC003011, assembly GCF_053591515.1. Classification (NCBI taxonomy): domain Bacteria; kingdom Bacillati; phylum Actinomycetota; class Actinomycetes; order Kitasatosporales; family Streptomycetaceae; genus Streptomyces; species Streptomyces sp. NPDC003011. Next base: position 6,218 of record NZ_JBSFTY010000075.1, on the reverse strand, counting down.
CCGCGCTGCTCGACGGCACCAGCCGGATCGCCGACCTGCCCGAGACGGCCCGGACGCTGGGCCTGCCCGAGCACGGCCGCTACCTCGTCGTCGCGGTGGCCGGCGAGGACGCTCCGGGCTGTACGGAGGCCCGCGCCGCCGCCGTACCGGACGGCATCCGCGTCCACTGGCACACGGGGGTGGCGGTGGACTACGGGATCGTCCTGGTCGAGGGCGACGACCTGCCGGAGCCGGAGCGGACTCCGCACGCGGACCAGGACCCGGATCCGGCGCACCGGCCGGGCGGGCCGGGTCCGGGCACACGGGTCGGCGTCGGCAGTGTGGTGGAGGGGATGGCCGCGGTGGGTGACGCTCGCAAGCTCGCGGATCTCGCGCTCGGCATCTGTCCCGAGGCGGGCGGGACCGTCCGGCTGACCGAGCACCTCCCGGCGGCCCTGGTGATCTCCTGCCCCGACCTCGGCAGGGCCCTCGCGGACCGGGTGCTCGGCCCGCTGCTGCGCCTGGAACCCGCCGACCGGGACGTGCTGCTGGAGACCCTGGCCACCTGGCTCGCCTGCGACGGCTCCGCGCAACGGGCCGGCGAGCGGCTCTACTGCCACCGCAACACCGTCCTGAACCGGCTGCGCCGCTGCGAGCAGCTCACGGGACGCGAACTGGCCCGCCCCACGGACCTGGTGGAGATCAGCCTCGCCCTCACCGCGCACCGCCTGCTGCGCCCCTGAGCCCACCCTCGCGCTGACGGCCGACGGCCGACGCGGGCGGTGCCCCCGGATCAGCGTCTGGCGTGACGGCCGGCACCTGACGTGCGGCGTCCGTCCGTCGGTCGGCACGTTCCCGTCGGGCGAGGACGCGGACGAGGACGCGGTGATCGCGGGGGAAGGGACGACCCCGTCGGCCGGCACGTTCCCGCCTGCCGGCACGTGCCGCCGCGTACCGCTGCGCCCTTGAGGCCCCCGGCGCCTGCTCCTTGCCGCGCCCGAGGCGAGCCACGCCCCGCCCCCCGCCGACAGCGGCATCCTGTCACCGCCCCCGAAGCCGGTGCCCGGCCCTGGGCATCCGCACAGACTCTCCGCGCCCGGACTGGGAGGGCGCAGCGAGGATGCCGTAAGCCCTGGTCCGGTGCCCGGTGTACGTGCTGTCGTGAGCTCCCCTTTCCCCGCAGCCCCGTGCCGCCCGGCACGGATCCGAGGAGCCGCGATGCCCGAAGCACCACCGGACGAGCAGCCCGCCCTGCACGTCGAAGGACTCGACGTGACGTACGGACGTGCCCTGTCCGCCCTCCGCTCCGTGTCGCTGACCGTCCCGCACGGCGGTGTCGTCACCCTGCTCGGTGCCAACGGCGCCGGCAAGACGACGCTGCTGCGGGCCGTGTCCGGCACGCTGCGCCTGCACCGCGGCACGATCACGGCCGGACACATCCGCTACGGCGACACACGGCTGGACGGCCGGGACCCGGTCGCGGCGGTCCGCGCCGGAGTCGTCCAGGTACCGGAGGGCAGGCGCGTGTTCGCCGGGCTCTCCGTGGACGAGAACCTGCGCAGCGGCGGCCTCGGTCTGGGGCGGCGCGCCCCGGCCCAGGTCCGGGAGGCCCGGGAACGGGTCTTCACCCTCTTCCCGAGGCTCGCCGAACGCACCCGGCAGGCCGCCGGTCTGCTGTCCGGCGGGGAACAACAGATGCTCGCCATCGGCCGTGCCCTGATGGCCGCGCCGCGCCTGCTCCTCCTGGACGAGCCGTCGCTCGGCCTGGCACCGCAGATGGTGTACCGGATCGCCGAGGTCGTCCGGGAGATCAACGCCCAGGGCACGGCCGTCCTGCTGGTGGAACAGAACGCCGGCATGGCGCTGTCGCTGGCGGACCACGCGCACGTCCTGGAGGTCGGCGAGATCCGGCTGTCCGGGCCCGCCGACGAACTCGCCCGGACGGACGCGGTGCGCCGCCTCTACCTCGGTGAGCAGGCCGACACCGACCGCCCCGCCGACTCCGGCCAGGGGGTCGCGTGAACGTCCCCGCACCCGGCCCGCGGACCGGTACGCCTCCCGTGCTCCGGGTACGGGACGTCACCGTGCGTTTCGCGGGTCTGACCGCGCTCGACGAGGTGTCCTTCACGGTCGCCCCGGGCTCGGTGCACGCGCTCATCGGCCCCAACGGGGCCGGCAAGTCCACTTGCTTCAACGTGCTGTCCGGCCTGTGCCGGCCCGCCGCCGGCACCGTCCTGCTCGGTGACGCGGAGCTGACCCGGCTCGCCCCGCACCGGATCGCCGCACTCGGCGTGGCGCGGACCTTCCAGAACATCGTCACCACCGAGGGAACCGTGGCCGACAACCTGATGCTCGGCCGGCACGTGCTGTCCCGCGCGGGCTTCGCGGCCAGCGCCCTGCGCCTGCCGCGAGCCGTGCGCGAACAGCGCGAACACCTGGCCAGGGCCCGCGAGATCGCCGAACTCGTCGGTCTCCAGGGGCACTTCGACACACCGGTGGCGCTGCTGCCGTACGGCGACCGCAAGCGAGTGGAGTTCGCGCGGGCGCTGTGCCTGGAACCGAGCGTGCTGCTGCTCGACGAGCCGGTGGCCGGCATGAACGCCGCCGAACGCGCCCGCACCGCCGAGGTGGTACGGGACGTCCGCGCCGAACTCGGCCTGTCCGTCCTGCTGGTGGAGCACGACATGGGCCTGGTCATGCGGCTCGCCGACGAGGTCACCGTCCTCGACTTCGGACGCGCCCTCGCCCACGGCACCCCCGACGAGGTCCGGCAGAACCCCGAGGTGCTGCGCGCCTACCTCGGCACCGAGACCCCGGGGGAGGACGCGGCATGACCGGCCTCCTCGACAACCTCCTCAACGGCCTGGCCCTCGGCGCGGTGTACGCACTCGTCGCCCTCGGCTTCGTCGTCATCTTCAAGGCGTCGGGCGTCCTGAACTTCGCCCACGGCTCACTGCTCCTGCTCGGCGGTTACCTCACCGCCGTCCTGCACGACGACCTCGGTTTCGCCGGGGCGCTCGCGGTGGCCGTCCTGGCCACGGCGGCCGTGGCCGGCGCCCTGGACCGGCTGCTGCTCCAGCGCGGGGAGCACAACCCGCACGCCGCCCACGTGCAGACCATCGTGACCATCGGCGTCGACATCGTCCTGGTGACCGACCTGGCCCGGCGCATCGGCGGCGACCTGCTCACCCTGGGCGACCCGTGGGGCGACTCGGTGCGCACCCTGGGACCGGTGACCGTGGCGGACAGCAGGCTCGCCGCGATCGCCGTGTCGAGCGTGGTCATCGCCGCCGTCTTCGCCCTCTTCCGCTACACCGACTGGGGGCTGTCCCTGCGCGCGGCGGCCGAGGACCAGGAAGCCGCCGCGCTGATGGGCGTACGGCTGACGCGGGTGCGCACCGTCGCCTGGTGCCTGGCCGGCGCCCTCGCCGCACTGGCCGCGGTGTTCCTCGCCGCGTTCCCGGCGCCCGGCCTGGAACGCACCACCGGCCAGATCGCGTTGAAGGCCTTCCCGGCGGCGATCCTCGGCGGCATGGCCTCACCGCCCGGCGCCCTCGCCGGCAGCCTGCTGATCGGGATGACCGAGGCCCTCGTCGCGGGCTACCAGTCCGAACTGCACGTCCTGGGCGAGGGATTCGGCGACGTGGCCCCGTACGCCGTGATGGTGCTCGTGCTTCTGGTACGGCCCGCGGGGCTGTTCGGCGCGAAGGGAGCGGTCCGTGTCTGAGCCCACGCCCGCCGGTCGCGCGCTGCGCCGGGGGACGGCGGTCCTGCTGCCCGTCCTCGTCCTGTGCGCGCTGCCCTTCTACCTGGACGCCTTCTGGCTGCGGATCGGGCTGTTCTCCATGGCGGCGGCCATCGGTGCCGTCGGTCTCGGCCTGCTGACCGGGACCGCGGGACAACTCTCCCTCGGGCACGCCTTCTTCCTCGCCGTCGGCGCCTATGGCTACGTGTGGCTGGCGGGGGAGCCGGGACCGGGACTGCCGCCCGCGCTCGCCCTCGTCCTCGCGGTGCTCCTCGCCGGAGCGGCGGGCGGACTGTTCAGCCCGGTCGCCGGCCGCGTGCGCGGCATCTACCTGGGCGTCGCCACCCTCGCGCTGGTGTTCCTCGGCCACCACGTCCTGCTGACCGCGGACTCCGTCACCGGCGGCTTCAACGGCCGCTCGGTGCCGCCGCTGCCGGGCTTCACCGCCGACGGTTCCGAACTCGTCCTGCTGGGCGTGCCGTTCGGCGCCGAGGAACGCCTCTGGTACCTGGGCCTCGCGCTGTTCGCCCTCACCTGGTTCACCGCCCGCGGCCTGCTGCGCGGGCGCCCCGGCCGGGCCCTGGCCGCCCTGCGCGACAGCGAGACGGCGGCCGCGGTGATGGGCGTGCACGTGTCCCGGTACCGTTCGGCGGCCTTCGTCGTGTCCTCGATGTACGCGGGCCTGGCGGGCGTGCTGCTGGCGCTCTCCTTCCGCCGGGTCGTGCCGGACTACTTCGCCCTGGCGCTCTCCGTGGACTACCTCGCCATGATCGTCCTCGGCGGCCTCGGATCGGTGGCCGGAGCCACCGCGGGCGCCGTCTTCGTCACCGCCCTGCCCCTGCTGATGACGCGCTACGCCGACCAGTTGCCGCTGGTCGCCGCACCGGGAACGGCCGACGGCGCGGTGGGCCCGACCGAGGCGGCCCGCTACCTCTACGGCGCCGCGATCGTCCTGGTCCTGCTGTACGCCCCCGACGGCCTGCACGGACTCACCCGACGCCTGCGTGCCCGCCTCAGACGCCGACGGCCGCCCGTCGACCCCCCGCCCCCCGCCACCTCCTCACCGCACCCACCACCCGCCTCACCCGCACGAGCCAAGGAGCACACCCCGTGAACGTCACGCCTCACAGGTACCGCACGCACAGGTACCGCACGACCAGGATCGTCGCCGCCACGGCCGTGGCGCTGCTGATCGCGGGCTGCAGCTCCAAGGCGGACGGCGAGAGCACCGCCGACAGCGCCGACGGTGTGAAGACGGGCCCCGGAGTGAGCGACAAGACCGTCAGACTCGGCGCGCTCACCGACCTGACGGGCCCCTACGCGACCCTCGGCAAGAGCATCGTGCAGGCCCAGAAGATGTGGGCCGACGAGACGAACGCCAAGGGCGGCATCTGCGACCGGAAGGTCGAGATCGTCGTCAAGGACCACGGCTACGACGTACAGAAGGCCGTCACCGCCTACGCCGACATCGCCCCGGACGTCGTCGCGCTGCCCCAGGTCATCGGCTCGCCCGTGGTCGCCGCCCTGCTCGACGACATCGAACGCGACGGCATGCTGACCTTCCCGCAGGCCTGGGCGGCCTCCCTGCTCGGCAAGGACGCCGTCCAGGTCATCGGCACCACGTACGACCTCGACATGATCGCCGCGGTCGACTTCCTCACCCGCACCAAGGGACTCGGCGACGGCGACACGATCGGGCACGTGTACTTCGAGGGCGACTACGGCGCCAACGCCCTCGAAGGCTCCCAGTGGGCCGCGAAGCGGGCAGGACTGAAGGTGGTCGGCCAGAAGATCAAGGCGACCGACACGGACCTGTCCGCGCAGGTGTCGGCGCTGCGCAAGGCGGGCGTGAAGGCGATCCTGATCAGCGCCGGACCGGCCCAGACGGCGTCCCTGACCGGGGTGGCGGCCTCCCGGGGCCTGCGCGTCCCGGTCGTCAGCAGCGCGCCCGGCTTCGCGCCGCAGCTGATGAAGACGCCCGCGGTCGCCGCACTGGAGGGCATGCTGCACGTGGTCAGCGCCGCCCCGTCCGTCAGCTCCGACCTGCCGGGCGTACGCCGTATGGTCGCCGCGTACCAGAAGAAGTACCCGGGCTCGCAGGTCGACTCCGGTGTGCTGTCCGGGTACAACGCCGCCCAACTGCTGGGCGCCGACCTGAAGAAGGCCTGCGAGGCGGGCAGTCTCGCCCGGCAGGACGTGGTGAAGGCGCACCGGGCCCAGCGTGACGCCGACACCGGGCTCGGATCGCCGCAGGACTTCTCCGACGTCTCCCGGCCCGCGAGCCTGGCCACCTACGTGCTGCGGCCCGACCGTGAGGCGGTCGGCGGCCTGGTGATCGCGGAGGACGCGCATACCGCGCCCGGCGTGGAGGAGTACCTGGACTCCCGCGGCTGACGAACGGCCACCCTCCCGCACCAGCCGGGTGGGCGCGAGCCGTCCTCCTCGCTGTCCGAGGAGGAAGACCAGGACCACCGCGCCGACGGCACCCACGAAG
>NZ_JBSFTY010000074.1:0-43191 GCF_053591515.1 Streptomyces sp. NPDC003011 | reverse complement strand
CTCCCGGATGCCCGGGCACGATGAAGTCCGCCGCGCCCCCGCTCCCGGGCCGCCGCGCCCCCGCTCCCGGGCACGCCGCGGCTGCGCCGAACGGTCACAGGGGCTGCGCGGGTGCCCCATACGCGCTGTAATGGCCAACGTGGTCAGTGAGGGCGCTGCGGGACGCGGAACGCGAATGCCGCGTGCCGAAGTTGCCCTCAAAACGCTCACAGGCGGTCCCGAATCACCCGAAAGGCTGCGCCGCGTTCTCGAACAGGTGCTCGTCTTCGCCCGGGCGACCTTCGCCGCCGTGTACGCGCCCGGCGAGGGCGGTGACCCGCTGTGTCTGGTCGAGTCCGCGGGTGTGCCCCGGACGCTGTACGGGCTGCGCGACAGCTACCCCCGCTCCGGCCGCTCCCCGGCGGCCGACGTGCTGCGCACCGGACGGCCGCTCTGGCTCGGACCGCGGGAGCTCGCCGCGTGCCCGGAGGCCCGTCGGGCGCTCTCGCGGCAGTTCTTCCTGGCGGCCCTGCCCGCCTCCGGCGACGGCGGCGGTGCCTGTCTGCTCGCCGTGAGCGAGGAGCCGGCCGGATTCGGCCCCGACGAGCGGGCCTGCCTCGAACTGATCACCGACGCCGTGGCCGCCCCCGTCCCGTCCCGGCCCGCCGAGGGCGACGAGCTGGCGGCGGGCGCCTTCAGCCTCGCCATGGACAGCGGCCGGGTGGAGGTCGGCGACGACATCCTGGAGCTGTTCGGCCTCAGCCCCGACGCCTTCGACGGCAAGGTCGAGACCCTGCTCGGGCTGACCGTGCCGGAGGATCTGCCCTCACTGATGTCCGTGGTCGAGGCCGACCACATGTCCATCGGCGACCGGGAGCTGGAGTTCCGGGTGCTCCAGCCCTCCGGTCCGCCCAGATGGATCAGGCTGCGCGGACGTCTCCTGCCGGGAGGCGAGGGGCAGCCGGCACGGCTCGTGGGCACGGTCGGCGACGCCTCCAAGCTGCGCTCCGACGTCACCGACGTGGCCCGGGTGCAGCGCCTGGCCGCCGCCCTCGCCATCGCCGGCACCGTACGGGACGTCAGCCAGGCCGTCGTCTCCGCCCTGCGCGGCCCGCTCCAGGCCGACCGGATCGCGCTGGCCGAGCTGGAGAACGACCGGCTCGTCGTCACCGTCCTCGACCCGCCCGAACCGGAGGCCTGGCCCGAGCTGTGGCGCCTGGAATGGCGCTCCGAGTGGCCCGACGCGCCCGTGCGCACCATGCCCACGCTCGCCGCCGCCCTGCGCGAGGGACGTTCCCAGATCTGGCCCGCCGGCACCGTCCTGGAGCCCGCCCTCGCCGACGTCGGCCCCGGCGGCCTCGCCGTCCTGCCGCTGCCCGCCGCGGGCCGCATGGCCGGCGCCTGCCTGATCGGCTGGGACGCCCCGCACGACTTCGGCCCCGACGAACGAGCCCTGCTCACCGCCTCCGCCGGCCTCGCCGGACAGGCCCTGATGCGCGCCCACGCCTTCGACGCCGAACACGAACTCGTCGGCATGCTCCAGCGCCAGCTGCTGCCCCGCCGCCTGCCCCCACTGCCCGGCGCGGTCGCCGTCGCCCGGTATCTGCCGAGCACGGCCGGTCTGGAGCTGGGCGGCGACTGGTACGACGTGATCCCGCTGCCCGACAACCACGTCGGCCTGGTCATCGGCGACGTCCAGGGCCACAGCGCGGGCGCCGCCACCCTGATGGGGCAGATGCGCACCGCGCTGCGTGCCTACGCCGTCGAGGGACACCCGCCCGACGTGGTGGTCTCGCGCGCCAACCGCCTGCTCACCGACCTGGAGACCGACCTCTTCGCCACCTGCGCCTATGTCGACGTCGACCTGGAGGAGGGCTCCGCCTGGTGTGTGCGGGCCGGCCACCTGCCGCCGGTGCTGCGTCACCCGGACGGCAGCACGGAGATCGCCGAGGCGGAGGGCGGACCACCGCTCGGCGTGGTCACCCAGGCCGACTTCCCGATGAGCCCGCTGCGGCTCCAGCCCGGTACGGTCATCGCCCTGACCACGGACGGCCTGGTCGAGTCCGTCGAGGCCGACATCGACCAGGGCATGGACCGCTTCGCCCACGGCCTGGCCGTCTCGGACCCCGCCCACCTCGGACTCGTGGCCGACGCCCTGCTCGGCAACGCCCGCCGCAGCGACGACGTCGCCCTGCTCCTGCTGCGCTACGACGGCATGGCCTCCCGCCCGCAGCGCGAGAGCTGGACGGTGTGGCGCGTCCCCCAGGCCGTCGGGCACGCCCGCCGCTTCACCCGCCGCACCCTGCGCGCCTGGGGCGTCGCGGACGACGCCGTGGACGCCGTCCTCCTCGTCGTCTCCGAACTCGTCACCAACGCCCTCGTGCACACCGACGGCCGGGTCCGTCTCGACCTGACCCGGATCAACCACCGGCTGCGGGTCGCCGTCGCCGACTCCTCGCCGCGCACCCCCGTCAAGCCCACCAGCATCGGCTGGGAGGCCACCGGCGGACGCGGCATCCTCCTCGTCGAGGCCATGTCGTCGGCCTGGGGGACCGTGCCCGTCAGCGGCGGCAAGCAGGTGTGGAGCGAGATCACGCCCCTGGAATGAGCACGGCCCGCGCAACGGGGTACCCGGGACCGAGAATCCCCTAGAAGCGAGGTACGTCATGACTCAGCACGTCAGCGACATCATGACCAGCGCCCCGGTCACCGTGGAACCGCAGACCTCCGTGACCGCCGTCGCCCGGATCATGCGCGACCAGGACCTCGGCGCCGTCCTGGTCGCCGACGGCGACCAGCTGCGCGGCCTGGTCACCGACCGTGACCTCGTGGTGCGCGCCCTCGCCGAGGGCGGCGACCCGGAGCAGACCACCGTCGCCGGCGCGTGCAGCGACGACCTGGTCACCGTGGCCCCCGAGGACGACGTGGACCACGCGATCGAACTCATGCGCGAGCATGCCGTACGCCGGCTCCCGGTCGTCGAGAGCGGCCACCCCGTCGGCATCGTGGCCCTCGCCGACCTGGCCATGGAACGCGACCCGGACTCCGCCCTGGGCGACATCAGCGCGGCCCGGCCCAACACCTGAGCGGAACCCGCGGCCGGGCCCGCCGGATGAGCGCCCTGGTCCACGCCGCCCCCCGGCCGTGGTCCGGGGCGCGCCGGTCCGGCCGGTCCCACCAGGCCGGCGCCGGCCGCCCCGGACCGTCCCGTTTGCCCGGTGCACCGCCGGGGACCCGGAAGGACACCTCATCGAACGTGAGCCGCCCCGGTCCGCAGCGGGCCGAGGGCACGACGGGACGCAGAAGGAAGATGAAGTGCCGTGACCGCGCAGATCAGTGACCAACCCGTTGTCCGCCGGCCCGAGACGGGCTGGTCCAGGGCCCGCCGCCTGCGTGGCGCCCGCGCCCTGCGCACCTGCCTTCCGGCGGTCGAGGACGGGAACGCGCCGCGGACGGCGCAGACCGGCACCGAGGGGAACATCTTCCGGGGCGAGGACTGATCCTTTTCTCGCCGTCTTGACCAACGAGCTGCCCGTTCTCCATGGTCCGTTGCCCCGGTGACGCACTATGGTGAAGCAGATGAAGGCACTCGTGCTGTCCGGCGACGCCGGGACACGGTTGAGGCCGATCACGCACACCTCGGCCGACCCACTGCCACCAGTGGCTGACAAGGCTGTCCGCGTCCACGGCCCGGAGTCCGTCGCCGCGCCCGGTGCCACCGACGCGGGCATGATCGTGGGGGACACCGCCACGGAGATCCGGGAGGCCGTGGCCGACGGAGCGACGTCCGGCCTGATCCTCACCTGCGAACGCGGCCCGGAGGGACGGGCTGCCGGCCTGGTGGAGTCCCCCGAACCTGTTTGCGGTGCCCTCGCCCTGGCCGGCGTCCTCAGCCGGGCACCCGGCGTGCCCGGCGTGCACCGTCCCGTCCCGGGCGACGACAGCAAGGTGCCGATCCCTTCATGAACCTTCTCGTCACCGGTGCCGCCGGGCTCATCGGCTCCGCCAACGTCCGTACGCCCCTCGCGTCCGGCGGGCCCGATGCCCCCCGCATCGCGGTGCTGGACGAGCTCGTCCGCGCCGGCACCCCCGGCGACCCCGGACTCGGCCGTCCCCGGCCGGAGTTCGTGCCGAGTGACCTCCACGACGCCCGCCCCGTCGGTGAGTTGACGGCCGACGCCGGCCGACGACCGGCGCGGGCAGCCGACGTGGAGCGCCGACGTCGCCCCCGAGCCGGCCGGGACGCGAGCGGTGTCCTGCGCGCCACCCACTCCGGCGAGCCCACCCGGTCCCACCTGGCCCGCGAGGTGTTCCGGCACCGCGCGGCCCGGCCGGACCGGGTGCGTCCCGTCGGCAGCGCGGCCGGTGCCCGGCCCGCGCTCCCACCCGCCCACAGCGCCCCAGCGCACGGCCGCCGGCAGCAACCGGGCCTGCCACCGCTGCGTGACGGGCGTTGTGCCCCGCCAGAAGTCCCTTCCCGGATCCGCAAGGAGTCCCCTGCGTGAAACGCCATGAGTTCCTGCGGTCGCTGCACAAGGCCAGCGCCAACCGCAACTACCTGGAGATCGGTGTCAACGACGGTCGCAGCCTGACGTTGTCCCGTGTCCCCAGCATCGCCATCGACCCCGCCTTCAAGGTGGTCACCGAGATCCGCTGCGACGTCCACCTGGTGAAGGCCACCAGTGACGACTTCTTCGCCCGGGAGAATCCGCTCGCCCACCTGAAGGGCGGTCGCCACCCCGTCCGCAACCTGCGCCGCGGGCGCAGCCCGATCGGCTACTGGCGGGGCACCACCCTCGACCTGTCGTTCATCGACGGCATGCACCTGTTCGAGTACGCGCTGCGCGACTTCATGAACGTGGAGAAGCACTCCGACTGGGCGAGCGTGATCGTCCTCGACGACATGCTGCCGCGCAACATCGACGAGGCCGCCCGCGACCGGCACACCGGAGCCTGGACCGGTGACGTCTACAAGGTCGTGGAGATCCTCAACCGCTACCGCCCGGACCTGGTCACCGTCCTGGTCGACACGCAGCCCACCGGTCAGCTCGTCGTCTTCGGCGCCGACCCGGACAACACCGTGCTGCACGACAGGTACGACGAGATCATCGCCGAGTTCAAGGTGCCCGACCCGCAGAAGGTGCCCGAGGCGATCCTGGAGCGGGTGCAGGCGGTGACGCCCGAGACCCTGGTGGAGGCGCCGTTCTGGCGCCCGCTGGTGCGGGCCCGCAATCTGGGCGTCCGCCGTTCCCGCGGCTGGGAGCCGCTGCGCAAGGCGCTGGAGCAGCTCTCCGTCAGCCGCTGAGACCCGGGCCGCACAGGCCCTCGCAGGAGGCGGAGCAGGTCCGGTCCGGCGCGAGCACCGGACCGCTCCGCCCGAGCGAGCGACGACGCCTCGGCGTCCTCCGGGGGCAGCGGCGGCGGCTCTCGGGCCGACGACGCGGCGCTCAGGGGGCGCTGTCCGCCGCGCCGACGGGGCCCGCCCGGCGCCGGCGAGGACCAGCGGATCGCCGAGGAGGTCCCCCGGAGACCGAGGCATGACCGCGGAAGGACCTCGGCCGGCTTCCCGGGCCCGGCGCCCGCCGTGCCCGGCAGCCGGAGGCGCTCACGCCTTCCACGCCGTGACCCGGGCCGCCGCCTTCGCACGGACCCGGCCGAGCACCCGCCGTGCCCGGCCCGCCAGCCGTCGTACGGCACCGGGCCCGGGCGGGCGCACCACCCGTACCCCGCCCGCCCCGGCGCGCAGCGCGACCGGCAGCGCGAGGAAACGCGGCTCGTCCGCCTCCGGCGCCGGGCACAACGCGACCCGCCGGACCCCGCCGCCGAGGCCGCCGGCGGGCAGGGCCGCCTCCAGCCGCGCCCCGGGGCCGTCGGGGGACAGGGTGCCGGGAACGTCCGCGGAGGTCTGGCCGGTGAGCCGCAGCAGCACCTCGGTGTCGCCGGGCACGTACAGCGGCAGGGGGGCGCGCAGCCGGTCGCCGGTGACGGTGACGTGCTCGGGCCTGAGTCCGGAGAGTCCCAGGCGCTTGGTCGCGCGGTCGACGTCCAGCGCGAGATGACCGTGGACGGTCCAGTACGGCAGCACCACCCGGCCTGCCACCACACCGGCGGCGGCGGCCGTGGCCCCCTTGCGGGGGACCGGCCCGAGCCGGCACTCCTTGGTCCAGCCGCCCAGCTTGACCCGGACCAGGGCGTCCCACAGGCCGGCGCCCGCCGGGGTGCCGCCGGCCGCGGTGGCGGGGTCGACGGTGGCCGTGGCCCGCAGCACCAGCCGGACGCCGTCGCCGTCCGCCACCGGGACGGCCTCCCGGGTGAACTCCACCGGCTGGAAGTACTGCGCGGAGCTGACGCGTTCCCGCAGCAGCAGGTCCGCCGTGGCCTTCCCGAACTGGTCGACGGTATCGGCGCTCACCCGGACGATCGCCTCGGCCGCGTCCCGCGGCGGATCGGCGGACGCGGTGCCGGCCCGGCCGGACGGGAACGTCATCGGCTGCCCGGCGACCGTGTACTCGGCGGTCAGGCCGATCTTCAGCGTGCCGTCCTCCCACCGGATGTCCCCGGGCTCGGCGCGCAGGGCGACGGACGCCTCCCACTCGGCGAAGGCCACCAGGTCGTCGAACCGGTCGGCGGCGATCAGCTGGGCGATGACCCGCTGGGTCAGTGGCAGCCCGGCCGCGACACCGGGGCCGAACCGCTCCACGACGACACCGCGGATCTCCTCGAAGAGCTCCCTGCGGTAGTCCTCGGGCGCGGCCAGCAGACGCCGGCCGCGCATCCGCTCGACCATCTCGATGCGCAGCCAGCGCCGGTGGAGCCGGTCCCGCAGGGCGCCCGGCGCGGTGTACCGCTCGACGACGTCGAGGGCCTCGCGCAGGTTCTTGAAGTAGCCGACCGGGTCGAAGCGCTGGAAGCCCGCGTTGGAGGCGTCGTCCCGTTTGAGGTGGTAGTAGCAGACGTAGTCGCTGAGCACCGAGACGTTGTCCGCGCGCAGGAACGCCTCGGTGACGAAGACGTGGTCCTCCAGCCGCCGCCGGCCCTCGGGGAAGCGCAGCCCGATGCGGTCGAGGAACGCCCGGCGGAACATCTTGTGCGGGGTGAGGCTGTCGATCAGCGGGGCGTTCTCGACGCTCGCGCGCGGATGATTGCGGCGGAACAGTTCCACCGGCACGCCACGGCCCTTGCCGGCCATCTTGCCGACGACCACGTCGGCGCCGTTGGCCACCCCGTAGTCGTACATCCGCTCCAGGGCCTCGTCGCCGAGGTAGTCGTCGTTGTCGACGAACATGACGTACTCGCCCTCGGAGGCGGCGATGCCGACGTTGCGGGGCTTGCCCGACCAGCCGGAGGGCTCCTGGTGGATCACCTTCACCCGCGGGTTCCCGGCGGCAAGAGCGTCGAGCCGGGCGGGGGTCGCGTCGGTGGAGCCGTCGTCGACGAAGACCATCTCGTACTCGTCGGGAGGCAGCGACTGCCTCAGCAGTGAGGCGATGCAGTCCTCGATGTAGATCCCCGGGTTGTAGACGGGAACGATGACGCTGACCTTGACCGGCATCGGTCTCCGGGCCCCCTTGGATCGCTGGCCGCGTGCGACATGAGCTGCTGCGCGTGGGCCGATGCTAACGCCACCGGGTGCGCCGGCCGTCTCCGGCCCCCGACAGGCGCCCGCCGTGTTCCGGCCGGGCGTGCGGCACGGTCCGGTGGATCCGGGGATCGGGCAGCGGAACGGCGGCCCAGACCGTGCCGGCGCCAACCCGGCCTGGGCTGAGGGGCCTTGGGACACCGCGTGCCGCGACAGGCGAACGGTGGTGACGGTGGTGAGGGCTCCTCGACCCGGACGTCGTCCAGCTGCCCGGTGGCGCCCGGCCCCTAGGACGCGGCGACGCACGGCGAGTTGCCGGTGTGGCGCGGGCAGGCCGCGAGCCGTGACCGCTCCGGTCCGCCTAGGCTGACCCTGTGCGTCTGCTGCTGATGTCCGACACCCACCTGCCCAAGCGCGCCAAGGAACTCCCCGCGCCCCTGCTCGCCGAACTCCCGCACGCCGACGTCGTGTTCCACGCCGGTGACTGGGTCGACACGGCCACCCTCGACCTGCTGGAGAGCCGCAGCCGCAGACTCGTCGCCGTGTACGGCAACAACGACGGGCCGCCGCTGCGCGCCCGGCTGCCCGAGGTCGCGTACACGGAGCTTGAGGGCCTGCGCTTCGCCGTCGTCCACGAGACGGGCCCCGCCCAGGGGCGCGAGGCGCGCTGCGCCGCCCGCTTCCCCGACGCCGACGTGCTGGTCTTCGGGCACAGCCACATCCCCTGGGACACCACCGCGCCCACCGGCCTGCGTCTGCTCAACCCCGGCTCCCCGACCGACCGCCGCCGCCAGCCCCACCGCACCTACATGACCGCGGCCGTGACCGACGGCCGGCTCACCGACGTGACCCTCCACCCGCTGCCGCCGCGATGACGCACCACCCGTACGGCTGATCCGCTGCCGGCCCTGGCGCGGCAGGCGTTCGGGAAGGCCCCGGGACACCGTCCTCACCGCGGCGGGGACGGCGGTGTCCCGGGCACCGGCGTCCTTGAGGAGCCGGCCGGGTGGATCGCCCCCGCCGTCCTGGTCAGGGGGACGCCGCTGCCGCCCCAGCGCAGCGCGACGATCTCGGCGGCGACGGACACCGCGACCTCCTCGGGGGTACGGGCGCCGAGGTCGAGGCCGACCGGGGAGCGCAGCCGGGACAGCTCGGCCTCGGTGAGGCCGGCCTCGGCCAGCCGTGTCCTGCGGTCGTCGTGCGTCCGGCGGCTGCCCATCGCCCCGATGTACGCGGCCGGCCGGCGCAGGGCCTCCTCCAGCAGCGGCACGTCGAACTTCGGGTCGTGGGTGAGCACGCAGATCACCGTCCGCCCGTCGGTGTCCGTGTCGCGCAGGTAGCGGTGCGGCCAGTCCACGACCACCTCCACACCGTGCGGGAAGCGCTTCGGCGTGGCGAAGACCGGCCGGGCGTCGCACACCGTGACCCGGTAGCCGAGGAAGCCGCCGATCCGGGCGACCGCGGCGGCGTAGTCGATCGCGCCGAAGACCAGCATGCGCGGCGGGGGAGCGAAGGAGTGCAGGAAGACGGTGACCGTGTCCGCGCGGCGCTCGCCGTGCGGTCCGTAGTGGCGCAGCCCTGTGGCACCGACGGCGAGTTCGCCGCGCGCGTCGGCGGTGACGGCCGCATCCAGGCCGTCCGTGCCGAGCGTGCCGAGCGTGCCGGGTGTGCCGAGCGTTCCGGGTGTGCCGAGCGTGCCGGCGACCCGGTCGGGCCACACAGCGAGCGTGGCGCCGCGCGGCGCCGGCCCGTCGGTCACCGTCGCGACGGTCACCGGACGGCCCGCGGCGACCGACTCGGCGACCGCGCCGAAGGACGGGTCGGTCCGCGCGGTCACCGGCCGCACCAGCAGGGTGATCTCGCCGCCGCAGGTCAGCCCGACCGCGAAGGCGTCCTCGTCGCTGTACCCGAAGCGCTCCAGACGGGCTTCCCCGCTCGCCACCACCTCCTGGGCGAGCGCGAGGACCGCCCCCTCGACACAGCCCCCCGACACACTGCCCACGACCTCGTCGTCCGGGCCGACGGCCATGGCCGCACCCGCGTCGCGCGGCGCGCTGCGGCTGACCTCGACCACCGTGGCCAGCCCGAAGGGCGTCCGGGCCGCGTACCAGCCGCTCAGCACCGGGAGAAGGTCACGCATGATCCGCTCCTTTCGCGGCAGCCACCTCGGCCCCGGGCCCCGCCCCGGCCGGAACGGGCTCATCGCCTCACCCGCTCACCGGGCCGGGTACCCCCGTGCCAGTCTGCCCGGCCCCCGTGCCGGCTTCGACCGCGTACCGCCGGGTGCGGTACGGACGGCAGGCCGTCGTATTCCCGGGCACGAGCGGCGTCGCCCCGCACGCCGTGCCATCGTGGTGCCATGACCATCGAGGTGCGTCCGGCTTCGGTCTTCGAGGACGTCCGTGCTCTGCTCGGCCCCAAGTCACCCGGAGCCACCGTCTGCTGGTGCCTGAGCCACCGGATCCCGTCCCGGCTCAACAACGAGCTGCGTGGTCCGGCCCGCGGCGCCTACGTCGCCGAGCTGTGCCGCACCGGCCCCCCTCCCGGGGTGCTCGCCTACGACGGTGACGAGCCGGTCGGCTGGGCCGCTGTGGCGCCGCGTTCGGACACCTCCTTCGCACGCAGCCGCAGGATCCCGCACGTCGACGGCGCGCCGGTCTGGTCGCTGTGGTGCATCCGGGTCCGCCCCGGTCACCGCGGGCAGGGGATCTCGCACGCCCCGATCGCCGGCGCGGTCGGCTTCGCCCGCGCCCACGGCGCACCGGCGGTCGAGGCGTATCCCCTCGACAACGGCGACGCGAAGGTCGACCTGACGATGGCCTACGCCGGGATCCGCAGGAACTTCGAACGCGCCGGGTTCGTCCACGCCGCCGACACCACCTCGGTGCTCTCCGGTCACCCCCGGGTCCTGATGCGACTGGACCTGCGCCGGCCGATCCGCCCCGGCACCACCGGTTGAGCGTTAATCCGTTGCCGTCGTGCCCCCGGAGCTGGTGCACTCGGGGTGACCTTGTCGCCGCACGATCCAGGAGCAGCAATGCGAGCACCGTTCATGTCCCCCTCGGAAGGAACGACCCCCACTCCAAAGGACATGACGCTTCGTGCACGTACTCAACCTGGGCATCCTCGCGCATGTCGACGCGGGTAAGACGAGCCTGACCGAGCGGCTGCTGCACTCGGCCGGTGTGATCGACGAGATCGGCAGCGTCGACGCCGGGAACACGCAGACCGACACCCTCGCGCTGGAGCGCCGGCGCGGCATCACCATCAAGTCCGCCGTCGTCTCGTTCGCGATCGACGACGTGACCGTCAACCTCATCGACACACCGGGCCACCCGGACTTCATCGCCGAGGTGGAGCGGGTGCTCGGCGTCCTCGACGGGGCCGTGCTGGTCGTCTCGGCCGTGGAGGGCGTGCAGGCGCAGACCCGGGTGCTCATGCGGACCCTGCGACGCCTGCGCATCCCCACGCTCGTCTTCGTCAACAAGATCGACCGGCGGGGCGCCCGCCACGAGGGTGTCCTGCGGGCGCTCGGCGAACGGCTGGGGGCGGCCGTCGTCCCGATGGGAACGACCGAAGGACTCGGCACCCGCGACGCCCGCTTCACATCCGCTCTCGGCCCGGCCGCACTCGACGTCCTCGCCGGGCAGGACGACGACCTGCTCTCCGCCTACGTCGAGGGCACCCTCTCCGACGCCCGGCTTCGAGCCGCCCTCGCCTCCCGAACCCGGCGGACCCTGGTGCACCCCGTGTACTTCGGCTCCGCCGTCACGGGCGCGGGCGTGCCCGAGCTGGTCACCGGGATCAGGGAACTGCTGCCCGCCGCGGGCGGCGAACCCGAAGGGCCGGTCTCCGGCACCGTGTTCAAGGTCGAGCGCGGCCCGGCGGGGGAGAAGATCGCGTACGCGCGGATGTTCTCCGGCACCCTCCGTGTCCGCGACCGCGTCCTGTTCGCGGACGCCCGTGCGGAAGGCCGGGTCACCGCGATCAGCGTCTTCGACCACGGCACGGACGTGCGCCGGGACACGGTCCGCGCGGGCCGGATCGCCCGGCTGTGGGGCCTCGCCGACATCCGGATCGGTGACGCGCTGGGTGAACCCCGCACGGCCGACGGCCACTTCTTCGCGCCGCCCACCCTGGAGACGGTCGTCGTCCCCGGGCCGGGCACGGACCGGCGGGCCCTGCACCTGGCGCTCACCCGGCTCGCCGAACAGGACCCGCTGATCGGCCTGCGGCACGACGAGCTCCGGCAGGAGACCTCCGTCTCCCTCTACGGGGAAGTGCAGAAGGAGGTCCTCCAGGCCACCCTCGCCGAGGACTTCGGCCTCGACGTCGCCTTCCGGGAGACCACGCCCCTGTGCGTCGAGCGCCCCGCCGGAACGGGCGGCGCGGTCGAGGTCGGCGAGAAGGACGCCCACCCCTTCCTCGCGACCGTCGGCCTGCGCGTCGACCCGGCCCCGGCCGGGGCGGGGGCGGACTTCCGGCTGGAGGTGGAGCTCGGCTCCATGCCGTATGCGTTCTTCAAGGCCGTGGAGGACACCGTGCGCGACACCCTCGGCCAGGGACTGCACGGCTGGCAGGTCACCGACTGCACGGTGACCATGACCCACTGCGGCTACTGGCCCCGGCAGAGCCACGCCCACCAGGGCTTCGACAAGAGCATGTCCAGCACCGGCGCGGACTTCCGCGGCCTGACCCCGCTGGTCCTCGTCGAGGCACTGCGGCGCGCGGGCACGCAGGTGCACGAGCCGATGCACCGCTTCCGCGTCGAGGCCCCGGCGGACACCCTCGGCGCCCTGCTGCCGGTGCTGGCCGCGCTGCGGGCCGTACCGCGGACCACCGGGACCAGGGGCGGCAGCTGCGTACTGGAAGGCGTGGTTCCGGCGGACCGGGTGCACGCGCTGGAGCAGCGGCTGCCGGGGCTCACCCGGGGCGAGGGGGAACTGGAGAGCGGCTTCGACCACTACGCGCCCGTCACCCGCGGCACGCTCCCGAGCCGGCCGCGCACGGACCACAACCCGCTGAACCGCAAGGAGTACCTGCTGAACGTGGCGCGCCGGGCGGGCGGGTGAGGGCCCGCGCCGGAAAGCAGAAACTTACTCAGCAGTCAGATGGTGTTGACGTTGTCACGAAATCGTCGGACTGTAATGGACATGCCGAATATACGCGCGCGTCTGCTCGTTGTTCTGGTGGTCCTCTCCGGATTCCTGACGGTGGCGGGCGTGCGGCCCGCCACCGCCGAAGCCCTCCCCGACTCCCTCTGGTTCGACGACACCCCGCTGACCGTGCAGGACGGCGGATTCACCGACGGCCACGGCCGCGAGGTCGTGCTGCGCGGCTACAACGTCTCCGGCGAGACCAAGCTGGCGGAGAACAAGGGCCTGCCCTTCGCCTCGGTCGCCGACGCGAAGAAGTCCGCGACCGCGCTGCGCGCCCTCGGCGGCGGCAACTCGGTCCGCTTCCTGCTCTCCTGGGCGTACGCCGAACCCGTACGCGGCCAGGTCGACACCGCCTACCTGGCCGCCGCCACCGGCCAGATGCGCGCGTTCCTCGCCGCCGGCATCCGCGTCTACCCCGACTTCCACCAGGACCTCTACTCCCGGTACCTGTTCGACCCGGACAGCTGGTACACCGGCGACGGTGCTCCCCAGTGGGCGGTGGACGCCGGGACCTACCCGGACGAGAGCTGCGGGATCTGTCTGTTCTGGGGCCAGAACATCACCCAGAACGAGGCCGTGAAGCAGGCGGCGTACGACTTCTGGCACAACGCGTACGGCCTCCAGGACGCGTTCCTCACCACGGCCCAGAAGACCATGGCCTACGTCAGACAGCACGTTTCCGCCGCGGAGTTCGCGGGAGTCGTCGGCTTCGACCCCTACAACGAGCCGCACGCCGGGGTGTACGACTCCGGCCAGAGCAGCCGTGCCTGGGAACGCGACGTGCTGTGGCCGTTCTACGAGAAGTTCCGCGCCCGCATGGACGCGGCCGGCTGGCAGGACAAGCCCGCCTTCGTGGAGCCGAACCTGTTCTGGAACGCCAACATCAGCTTCCAGAAGCAGGAGGGCGGCCTGCTGGACGCCGGCACCCTCGGTCCGGACCACGTCTTCAACACCCACTTCTACGACCAGAAGGCCATCTCCGGGATCCTGATGCCGGGCAAGGCCGGGGACGGCCAGTACGCGGCGGACTTCGCAGCCGTCCGCGACCGCGCGGCGGCCACCGGCACGGCCGCCATCGTCAGCGAGTTCGGCCACCCCCTGGCAGGCACCGTCTCCGACAAGGCGCCGACGGTCCTCAAGGCGATGTACCAGGCACTCGACTCCCGCCTGCCCGGGGCGAGTTGGTGGTCCGACCCGAAGATGTCCGGCTCGGTGCTCTCCGGCTCGCAGTGGCAGTGGGACATCTACAACGGCCGCCACCACGAGCTGATGAACGGCAACCCCGACAAGGTGCTCACCTCCGGCGACGCCTGGAACGACGAGGACCTGTCGGCCGTGCGCCTCGACGACTCGGGAACGGTCGTGCCGCGTCAGGACACCCGGCTGCTGGACCGCCTCTACCCGAGCGCCACGGCCGGCACGACCGTCGCCTTCACCTATGAGGACCGCTCCCGGGACGGATCCACCACCCTGACCTGGAACCCGGTCCCGAGCTCACTGCCGAACGTCGCCCGGCTGGTCGGCTCGGGCCAGTACGGGCTGCTGCTGTGGCGCTCCGACGGCACCACGGCCCCCACCGAACTGCACCTGCCCGCCTCCTTCCCGACCTCGACGACCACGGTGGTCTCCGACCTGGGCACGTCCTACGCCCCGCCGGCCTACACGGCCGCCACCCCGATCGCGGCGGCCCGGGAACCGGGCGGCACCGGAAGCCGCCGCCTCCTGCTCACCGCCCCGGACAACGGTGTCCTGCACTACGCGCTGGTGACCAACGGGACGACGGCCCCCGCGACGGACCTGCTGAACGCGGCCCGCTCCGAGCTGTCCGCGTGGGCGGCCCAGCGGATCCGCTGAGCGCACCTGCTCCTCCCCTCACGTCAGAGCCGGGACCGGACCCGGGCCGGACACCGCCTCCACGACGAGGCCGGGCCGGCCCGGCTCCAGCGGATCCGGGCCGGCCCCGGGGAGGGACAGGCGCTGAACGGGCTCAGGAAGCCGGACCCGTCCAGCCCGCGCCCACGTGGCCCAGGCGGACGCGCTGCGGATGGTCGCCCACCGCCACCGACACCGTCTTCCTCCCGGTGGCGAAGTCGATCGCGGTGACCTGGTCGGCGCCGCTCTCCGACACCACGCAGCTCCTGCCGTCGCCGCTGACGGTCGCCCAGTACGGCTTGGACACGGTGACCAGCGGGCCCTCCTTGAGGGTGGCGCGGTCGACGACGGTCGCGTAGTCGTCCATCGTGCCCGCCACGCACAGCTTGGAGCCGTCCGGCTTCATCGAGATGCCGTGGTGGCGCGAGTCGTTGACGAACGTCGTACGGTCGTCGCTGGTCGCCGGGTTCTTCGGCAGCGTCTTCGTCCGGGTGATCTTGTCGGTGGCGATGTCGTACTCGAAGAACCCGTTGAAGAAGGACACCTGGAAGTAGAGCCTGGACTCGTCGGGCGAGAAGACGGCCGGGCGGACTGCGTCGGAGTAGTCGGACAGGCCGATCGCGTCCAGCCGCGCCCGCATGTCGATGACCTTGACCTGCTTGTACGTCGTGGCGTCGACGACCGTGATGTACCGGTTGCCCTTCGTCCAGTCCAGCCACGGGGCGTCGGTGGCGGTGTTCACGTCGCCGATGGACATGTTCCAGAGGTACGTGCCGTCGGCGGTGAAGATGTTCTCGTGCGGCTTGTCGCCCGTGGCGAAGGAGCCGAGCTGCTTGCCGGTGGTGATGTCGAGCACGTGCACGGTGTTGCCGGTCGAGGCGGACACCGCGACCCGCCTGCCGTCGGGGGAGACCGCCATGTGGTCGGCGCGGTAACCCGACACGGCGAACCGCCAGTTGATGCGGCCGGTGGCGAGGTCGATCGAGACGACGTCGGCGAAGCTCGGCCGTGAGACCACCACCGACGTGCCGTCCGGCGTGGAGTACATGTCGTCGACGAACTGGTCGTGGCCCTCACCGACGCTGTTGCGGATCGTCATGAAGGCGATCCACCGGATCGGGTCGGCGTTGATCTCCGCCATCCGCTGGTCCTTGTCCGGGACCACGTTGATACGGCCGATCTTCGCGAAGTCACCGGTGGACTTGATGACGTCGGCGGTGCCCTCCCAGTTGTTGCCCACGAACATCACCTCGCGCAGGGCGGCGGCCGAAGTGTCCGAGGCCTCCGCGGCGGCGGTCGCGGCGGTCGCGGGGGCGGTGACGGTGAGCACGAGGGCGGCGGCTACGGAGCATAGGTGCCTGGGTCGGAAAGCAGGCATGACTGCTCTCTCCTCTGGATGGGCGGCTCATGACTAGGACATGCCAAGACGGAGGGGCGCATCTGAACACGAGTGGATTCAGATTCAACTTACTGCAAAGTAAGGAAGGGGTGCCCTTCTCCACAAGACTGCGTACAGGACAAAATCGGCGTGCGAACGGAACGCCCGACGGCCGGGCGGGACAAGGAGGCACGGTGACAGGCAGGCTCAAGGCGCCGACCGGCCGTTACGGCGGCAAGACCGCCGCGCAGCGGCAGGCCGAGCGGCGCCGCCGCTTCCTGGACGCCGCACTCCGGCTCTTCGGCGACACCCCCGGCTACCGCGCCACCACCGTCGCGGCGCTCAGCGAGGCCGCGGGCCTGTCCACCCGCCAGTTCTACGAGGAGTTCCGCACCCTCGAGGACGTGCTGGCCGCCCTGCACCTCCAGGTCAACGACTGGGCCGAGCAGGCCGTGCTGCTCGCCCTGACCGGCGCGGGAGACCTGCCGCTCGCCGAACGCGCCGCGGCGATCTTCCGCGCGTACGCCGCGAACGTCACCGGGGACCCGCGCCGGATCCGCATCACCTTCGTCGAGATCATCGGCGTCAGTCCGCGCCTGGAGGAACAGCGCCTGGCCCGCCGCGCCCGCTGGGTCGACCTCGTGTGCGCCGAGGCCGAGGCCGCAGTGGGCCGCGGGGAAGCGGCGCCGCGCGACTACCGGCTCGCCGCGGCGGCGTTCATCGGCAGCGTCAACGGGCTGCTCCACGACTGGAACGCCGGATGGGTGGACGCGACCCTGGACGAGGTCGTCGAGGAACTGGTCCGCCAGCTGCTGGGCATCCTGCGCCCACCGGGCTGGACACCGGCGGGCTCCTGAAGGGCGCACCCATCCCGGTCGCTTCCCGCCGGCCGGACGCGGACGCCGGCACGACCGGACGCGGCCGCTGACGTGACCCCGCCTGGGCGAGGCACATCACCGGCAGCGCGGCCCTCGCGGCGCCGCACAGCAGACGGCAGACGGCAAACAGCAGGCAGCAAGCCGGCAGGCGGCGTCGCAGACCGCGGTACGCGTCCTCGTACGCGCCCCGCTCTCCCGCGCTGCGCCTGACGGGTGAGCGGGGCGCGGTGCCCGTGTCCGGCACGGGCCCGTAGGCGTTGCTGTAGGCATGATCTCAACACGACGTATCGTCGCCGCCGTGGGTCTCGCCGTCGGGGTCACCGGCCTCGCCGCCCCCCTCGCGAGCGCGGCCGGCACGGCCGCCCCGAGCTCCGGCCGGCTCAGCCCCGTCAGCACGCTCGACTCGCTCGTGGTGAGCGGCATCCCCGCGGAGCACAAGGCGGACATTCCTCAGGTCGCGCCGCAGTTGACCCAGCTCAAGCGCCTCAACGACCTGAACCAGCTGCAGCAGATCACCGGCCTGGTCGCCCCGGTCACCGGTCTGCTTCCCGGTATCCGCTAGACCCGCGCACCGTCGAGGGCCGCCCGTCACCGGGCGGCCCTTCGCGTTTCCGCGTTTCCGCGTTTCCGCGTTCTCGCGTTCTCGCGTTCTCGCGTTCTGCGGAGGTGCGGGGGGCGCGGATTCGCCTGCGCCGCGGCGACTGCGTGGGCCGGCGGGACGGCGCCGGGGCGGCCGCGGTCAGTCGGCCGTCGCGAGGAACTGCGTCGCCGCCAGTTCCGCGTACAGCGGGTCGGCGCCCACCAGTTCGCGATGCGTGCCGACCGCTCGTACCCGGCCCGCGTCCATCACCACGATCCGGTCGGCCATCGTCACCGTGGACAGCCGGTGCGCGACGACCAGGACCGTCGTCGTCCGGGCCACGTCCGCCACCGTGTCCCGCAGCGCCGCCTCGTTCACCGCGTCGAGCTGGGAGGTCGCCTCGTCCAGGAGCAGCAGCCGGGGGCGGCGCAGCAGGGCGCGGGCGATGGCGACCCGCTGGCGTTCGCCGCCCGACAGCCGGGTGCCGCGGTGCCCCACCAGGGTGTCCAGTCCAGCGGGGAGGCGGGCGACCAGACCGTCCAGCCGGGTCGTCTTCACCACCCGGGTGACGGCGTCCTCGTCCGCGTCCGGATGGCCGAGCACCAGGTTGTCCCGCAGGGATCCCGACAGGACCGGCGCGTCCTGCTCCACGTACCCGATCGAGGACCGCAGGTGGGACAGCTCCCAGTCGGCGAGGTCGCGGCCGTCGAGGGTGATCGTGCCGGACTCGGGGTCGTAGAACCGCTCGATGAGTGAGAAGACGGTGGTCTTGCCCGCGCCGGACGGGCCGACGAACGCGGTCATGCCCTGCGCGGGCACGGTGAACGTCACCCCGTGGTGGACGTACGGCAGGTCGTCGGCGTACCGGAAGCGGACGTCGGTGAAGGCGACCGCGGCGGGCCGCGCGCCGGGGGAGGGCAGCGGCGCGGGCAGGGCCGCCGGCTCGGACGGCAGCCGCAGTGCCTCCTGGATGCGGGCCAGGGCCGCCGCGCCGGTCTGGTACTGGGTGATCGCGCCCACGACCTGCTGGATCGGCGACATGAGGTAGAAGACGAACAGCAGGAACGCCACCAGCGTGCCCACGTCGATGGCTCCGGTCGCCACCCGCGCCCCGCCGGCCGCCAGCACCGTGATGAACGCGATCTGCATGGCCAGCCCCGCCGTGTTGCCCGCCGCCGCCGACCACTTGGCGGCGCGCACGCTCTGCCGCCACGACTCCTCGGCGGCCGCGTGCAGCGTCCGCTCCTCACGGTGCTCCGCGCCGGACGCCTTCACCGTGCGCAGCGCGCCGAGGATCCGCTCCAGGGAGGCGCCCATCACCCCGACCGCGTCCTGCGCCTGCCGGCTCGCCCGGTTGATGTGCGGCACGATCACCCCGAGGACGACGCCCGCCCCGACGATCACCGCCATCGTGACCCCGAGCAGCACCGGATCCACCAGGCCCATCATGACCACCGTCGCGACCAGGGTGAGCCCGCCGGTGCCCAGGCCCACCAGCGAGTCGGTGGTGACCTCGCGCAGCAGGGTGGTGTCCGAGGTGATGCGGGCCATCAGGTCGCCCGGCTCGGTGCGGTCCACGGCCGCGACGCGCAGCCGCAGCAGATACGAGGACAGGGTGCGCCGCGCGCCGAGCACCACCGACTCCGCGGTGCGCCGCAGCACGTACGAACCGAGCGCCCCCAGTGCCGCGTTGGCGGTCACCAGGGCGGACATGACGACCAGCGCGCCGGTGATGGTCCGGTCGTGCGACAGGTCGTCGATCAACTCCCGTGCCACCAGCGGCAGCATCAGCCCGGTGGCGCCGGTGAGGAGCGAGAGGGTGGCGCCCGTCAGCAGGGCCCACCGGTGCGGTCGTACGTACCCGAGGAGCAGCCGCCACGTGGGCGGGGCGGTCTCCGTGCTGGCGTTGCTCACGGCACTCCTTCGGACCTGCGGCGGGCGGAGCCCTCAGGCTACGTCGGCGCCCTCCCCGGATGCCCGCCGGTTCTCGGGGCTCCGGGCACCGCCCGGGGCGGGGAGGCGCCCCGGTGACCCGGGCAGCGGG
Source organism: Streptomyces sp. NPDC003011 (assembly GCF_053591515.1). Taxonomy (NCBI): domain Bacteria; kingdom Bacillati; phylum Actinomycetota; class Actinomycetes; order Kitasatosporales; family Streptomycetaceae; genus Streptomyces; species Streptomyces sp. NPDC003011. The sequence goes on along the minus strand of NZ_JBSFTY010000074.1, from coordinate 23,722 downwards.
CAGCCGACGCGGGGTGATCCCGCCCGTTACCGATCAGTCACGCGTAGGGTCGCCTCAGGAACGGACACGGGATGACGAGAGGGGCCGACCTCATGGCGCAGGAAGTACGCGGCGTGATCGCACCGGGCAAGGGCCTGCCGGTGCGGGTGGAGACGATCGTCGTGCCCGATCCCGGCCCGGGCGAGGCCGTGGTGCGGGTGCAGGCCTGCGGGGTGTGCCACACCGACCTGCACTACAAGCAGGGCGGGATCAGCGACGACTTCCCCTTCCTGCTGGGGCACGAGGCCGCGGGCGTGGTCGAGGCGGTCGGCGACGGGGTGAGCGATGTCGCTCCCGGGGACTTCGTGATCCTCAACTGGCGTGCGGTGTGCGGCAGGTGCCGGGCGTGCCTGCGCGGGCGGCCCTGGTACTGCTTCGACACGCACAACGCCGGTCAGAAGATGACCCTGACCGACGGCACCGAGCTGTCCCCGGCGCTGGGCATCGGCGCGTTCGCGCAGAAGACGCTGGTGGCGGCCGGGCAGTGCACCAAGGTCGACCCGAACGTGGCGCCGCAGGTGGCGGGGTTGCTGGGCTGCGGGGTGATGGCCGGGATCGGTGCCGCGATCAACACCGGTCAGGTCGGCCGTGGTGACACGGTCGCGGTGATCGGCTGCGGTGGCGTCGGCGACGCGGCGATCGCCGGGGCGGGCCTGGCGGGCGCTGCGAAGATCATCGCGGTCGACATCGACGAGCGGAAGCTGGAGACGGCGCGGACGATGGGCGCCACCCACACCGTCAACTCCCGCGAGACCGACCCGATCGAGGCGATCCGGGAACTGACCGGCGGCTTCGGCGCGGACGTGGTGATCGAGGCGGTCGGCCGCCCGGAGACCTACCAGCAGGCCTTCTACGCCCGGGACCTGGCCGGCACGGTCGTCCTCGTCGGCGTCCCCACCCCCGAGATGAAGCTCGAACTGCCCCTGCTGGACGTCTTCGGCCGCGGCGGAGCGCTGAAGTCGTCCTGGTACGGCGACTGCCTGCCCTCCCGCGACTTCCCGATGCTGATCGACCTGCATCTGCAAGGCCGCCTGGATCTGGGCGCGTTCGTGACCGAGACGATCGAACTCACCGACGTGGAGAAGGCGTTCGAACGCATGCATGACGGCGACGTACTGCGTTCGGTGGTGGTGCTGTGATGGGCGCCCGCATCGAACGCCTCGTCACCTCCGGCCAGTTCAGCCTCGACGGCGGCACCTGGGACGTCGACAACAACGTGTGGATCATCGGCGACGACCACGAGGCGATCGTGATCGACGCGGCCCACGACGCCGACGCCATCGCGCAGGCGGTCGGCGACCGTCGACTGACGGCGATCGTGTGCACGCACGCCCACAACGACCACATCGACGCCGCGCCCGCCCTGGCCGAGCGCACCGGTGCCACGATCTGGCTGCACCCCGACGACCTGCCGCTGTGGAAGCAGACCCACCCCGACCGCGACCCCGACGCCTGGCTGCGGGACGGCCAGGTCATCGAGGCCGCCGGCGCCGATCTGCGCGTCCTGCACACGCCGGGGCACGCGCCGGGCGCGGTCTGCCTCCACGATCCTGGACTGGCCACCGTCTTCACCGGTGACACGCTCTTCCAGGGCGGTCCCGGGGCCACCGGCCGCTCCTACTCCCACTTCCCCACGATCATCGACTCGATCCGCGACCGCCTGCTCGCCCTCCCGCCCGAGACGAAGGTCCTCACCGGGCACGGCGACCCCACGACCATCGGTGCGGAAGCCCCGCACCTGGAGGAGTGGATCGCCCGCGGCCACTGAGGGACCGGGCCTCACGACCCCGGCCCGGTCGTGCGCGTCCATGGGGTGGGCGAGGGGTGGGTGTCCCGCGCGTCCGCGGGGTGGGCGTCCCGGACCGCACCGGGCGGGAAACCGCGCGCGGCCGGGTGACCCCGAACAAAAGGCGACAGAGGATGTCCGGCTTACCCGCCATGCTCGGAGCAACAACCGGGCACACGGGAGGTCGGACATGTCACAGCCGTTGCAGGACAAGGTCGCACTGGTCGCGGGGGCGACCCGCGGAGCCGGACGCGGCATCGCGGTGGAGCTCGGCGCGGCCGGCGCGACCGTCTACGTCACCGGCCGCTCCACCCGGGCCCGCCGTTCCGAGTACGACCGCCCCGAGACCGTCGAGGACACCGCCGACCTCGTCACCGCGGCGGGCGGCCACGGCATCGCCGTACCGACCGACCACCTCGACCCGGCTCAGGTCCGTACGCTCGTCGACCGCATCGCCGACGAGCAGGGCCGGCTCGACGTCCTCGTCAACGACATCTGGGGCGGGGAGAAGCTCTTCGCGTGGGACACCCCCGTCTGGGAGCACGACCTCGACAAGGGGATCCGGCTCCTGCGGCTCGCGGTGGAGACGCACGCGATCACCAGCCACCACGCCCTGCCCCTGCTCCTGCGCCGGCCCGGCGGGCTGGTGGTCGAGATGACCGACGGCACCGCCGAGTACAACCGCGACACCTACCGCGTCAACTTCTTCTACGACCTCGCCAAGGCGTCCGTGCTGCGCATGGCGTTCGCCCTCGGCCACGAGATCGGGCCGCGCGGCGCCACCGCCCTGGCGCTGACCCCGGGCTGGCTGCGCTCGGAGATGATGCTGGAGGTCTACGGGGTGCGGGAGGACAACTGGCGCGACGCCCTCGACCGCGTCCCCCACTTCGCCATCTCCGAGACACCGCGCTATGTCGGCCGCGCGGTCGCCGCCCTCGCCGCCGACCCCGACGTGGCGCGTTGGAACGGCACGTCCCTCTCCAGCGGCGGCCTCGCCCCGGTGTACGGCTTCACCGACCTGGACGGCAGCCGCCCGGACGCCTGGCGGTACCTCGTGGAGGTGCAGGACGCGGGGAAGCCGGCGGACACGACCGGGTACCGGTGACGGTCAGGTCCGCAGTCACGGTCAGGTCCGCTCCGACGCCGGCAGCGGCCAGTGGGCCGCGTGGCCGGGGGGCAGCGCCAGGTCGTCCCGTACGGCCGCGTAGTAGCCCGCGCGTCCGGCGCGCTGCCGCTCCAGCAGGGCCTGCCACGCCGCCGGGTCGCGCCGCTCCTCGCGCAGGAACCGCTCCATCTCCAGCACGGTGACCACCCACGTCCGGGCCCGCTCCACCACCTCCGGACTGCCCAGCAGGATCAGCGCCTCCCCGGCCGGGTCCCGGGCGACGGTGGCCTCCGCCATCAGCGCCGCCGCCTCCTCGGGGGACAAGGGGTGCGGATGCGGATCGTTGCCGAAGTGGGCGGCGACCCGGTACGTCAGCGTCACCGACCGCTTGAGCGCCCGCGCGTAGTCGGCGTACACGGCGAGCCTGCGCTCCTCCCAACGCGCGGCCCGCTCACGGCTGAAGCGGGCCCGGTCACTGCGCACGATGGCGACGTACGAGCCGAGCGCGCCGATCACGACGCCGATGAGGGCGGGGAGTTGCTGCAGGAACGTGGACATGGACGCACGGTAGCCGCCCGGGTGATCGTCGCGGCACTCCCGTCGACCCCCTGACGGACACGACGCCCCCGTCAACGGCCTCCAGGACTTCGGCCTCCCGCGACGTGTCCTGGATCACAGGCACCACGCTCACCGTCGACGGCGGCCTCACCGCGGTCGACGCGGGCCCTCCGTGCCGCGGTGGACCGGCTCGGCACCGATGCCTGACAGCGACGGCACGGTGTCGAATGTCACCGTTTCGTCGCAGGGCGGACAGCGCTACAACCGAATACCCCGGGCACCGGTCTAGCTGGCAGACATCGAGGACCGCAGGACCGGGTGAAGGGGAATGACCATGGGGGACATACGCAGACGGGGTGCCGTCGTACTGGGGATCACCGGCCTGGTGGCACCGCTCGCACTCGCGCTGGGCACCACGCCCGCGCAGGCCGCGAGCTGCACCACACAGACCGGGCCGTACCAGAAGCAGGTGGAGAAGTTCCTCGGCCGGCCGGTCGACGGCAAGCAGTCCACCGCCGACTGCAAGGCCATCCAGGCCTTCCAGACCAAGCACGGCATCACCCCGAACGCCGGGTACGCGGGTTCCGTCACCTGGGGCGTGATGAACCTCATGAACAAGCAGAAGGCCGTCGGGACGAATCCCAACAAAGACGGCAAGTGCCCGGTGAACAAGGGCCGTATCGCCTGCGTGAACCTGACCCTCCAGCTCAGCTGGATCCAGGACGGCGACAAGCTCGTCCACGGCCCGGTCCCCGTGCGCACCGGCCGCGACGGCTACGAGACCCGCACCGGCCTGAAGAAGATCTACTGGCGCAACATCGACCACGTCTCCAGCATCTACGACGTGCCGATGCCCTACGCCCAGTTCTTCGACGGCGGCCAGGCCTTCCACTCGGTGGGCCTCAGCATGTGGAACCCGCCGGGTTCGCACGGCTGCGTCAACATGACCAAGACCACCGCCAAGAAGTACTGGTCGCTGCTGAAGAACGGCGACGACGTCTTCGTGTACGGCCGCAAGCCGGGCACCTGACAGGGCCACCCGGCCCGCCCGCGCCCCTTCTAGCGGGGCGCGTCCCCGAAGTCAGGGATCTCCAGCCTGGCCCCGCCCCGCCGCGCGGACTCGTGCGCGACGATGCCCGGCAGGGTGTAGCGGGCCGCCACCCACGCGTTCACCGACGGCAGCGACCCGGTGGTGACGGCGGTGACGAAGTCGTCCACCAGGAAGTGGTGGCTGCCCTCGTGCCCGTTGTGGAGGTGGTCGAACTCCCGCGGCAGCCGCGACCGGTCGTGCACCGGCGCCGAGCCGGAGGTGAAGGCGGCCCGCAGGTCCGGCGCGATGTGCTGGAGCGACGGATCGTCGGGAGACATCGTGGGTTTCGGCTCCAGCAGCTCGCTGATGTCCTTCACCCCCTTCTTGTCCTGCCACAGGGCGACCGTGGCGAGCTGCTCCATGCTCGCCTCGGTACCGAAGAACCTGAAGCGCGACTCCCGGATGTGGGAGGGGTAGCCGACCCGCCGGAACTCGTTCGTACGGAACGCTCCGCCGCCCGCCACCTCGAACAGCGCGGTCGCGTTGGAGACGTCGTTGCCGAACTGGCTGACGTCCTTGTCGAAGACGCCGTCCCCGCGGTCGTCGGTCACCCCGATCGCCGACACGCTCACCGCGTGCGTCTGCCAGGCGCCCAGCACCCCGCCCACCGCGTGCGTCGGGTACAGCAGTGGGGGATAGCTGGCGGTCGCCTTCCAGTTCTCGCCGCCGCTGTACCGGTACGCCTCGTAGAACCCCAGGTCCATGTCGTGGACGTAGTCGCCCTCGGCGTAGAAGAGCCGCCCGAAGGCGCCCTCGGCGATCTGGTTGCGGGCGTGCACGGTCGCCGGGTTGTACTGGCTGGTCTCGCCCATCATGTACGTCAGCCCGGTCGCCCTGACCGTGTCGATGATCTCCGCGATCTCCTCGGCGGTGATCGCCATGGGGACCGCGGAGTACACGTGCTTGCCGGCCTTCAGGCCCTGGACGACCAGCGGGCCGTGGGTCCAGCGCTGGGTGAAGACCGCGACCGCGTCGACGGCCTTCGACTCCAGCATGGCCTCGTACGACGGGAAGGTGCCCGTGAGGCCCTCGGCGGCGGCCAGCCGCTCGGCCCGTTCGGGGAGCAGGTCGGTGACGTGCACGTCACCGACCCCGGGATGGGCCAGGAACAGCTTGGCGAACTGGCCCGAGAACTGCCCGGCGCCGACGATGCCGAGAGAGAACGTCATGGGTGGCGTGCCCTTCACTGGTGGGGTGACTGGTCGAGTGAATGGTGGAGTGACTGGTCGCATCACTGGCCGAGAACGCGGTTGATCTGGCTGTTGGTCTCATCGAGGCTGCTCACCGGCTTGCCGTTGCCGTAGATGTCCTCCATGGCCGGCTGCATGAGCGCGGTCACGTCCGCCGCGTAGGTGGTGATCGGGTAGGAGAAGGTCCGGAAGGCCCTTTTGTCGGCCACGGGATCGGTGAACGCCGAGACGTCGATGCCCTTCGCCTTGTACGCGGCGATGGCGGCCCCGGTGCCGGCCGGGGTGGCGGGGAAGACGACCCCGTACCCGCCGACGACCCTCTGGCAGGCGTCCGAGGCCAGGTACGCCACCCACATGCGGGCGCCCGCCTTGTTCTTCGAGCCCTTGGTGAGGGAGTCGGCGAGGCCGTTCATCATCGTGGCGCGCTGGCCGGTCGGGCCGACGGGGGTGACGGCGGTCCTGATGTCCCTGCCCTTGAAGCCGTCGTACGTGGAGATCATCCAGGCCCCGTCGAAGGCGGCGGCGGCCGTGCCCGCGGCGATCTGGGAGTTGGCCTGGTTGGACTGCACGTTGTAGTCGGAGAAGGGGACCATGTATCCCTTCTCCGCCAGGCCGAAGTACCACCGGATGACGGCCTGGAAGGTCTCGCTGTCGTACTGGTACTCCGTGCCCCAGCGCGCCTTGTCCGTGTAGTCCCAGCCGGCGGAGGCGGTGAAGGGGCTCCACTGTGTCTGGCCGTCGCCGTAGCCGCCGCCGTTGCTCGCCAGCCCGTACACCTCGACGTTGTTCCTGTCGAAGCCGGGCTCGTCGCCCCGCCTGCCGTTCTTGTCGACGGTCAGGCGGGCGATGGCCTTCTCGAAGGTGCCGCCGTCCTTCGGGTTCCAGGAGAGGCTGTTGAGCTTTGCCGCGCCGAGACCGGCGTCCTTCGCCATCTTCCCGTTGTAGAAGAGCGCGACGGTGTCCCAGTCCTTCGGGGCGCCGTAACGGTGGCCGTCCTGGCCGATCCAGTTGGCGGCGAGGCCCGGCTGGTAGTCGGCGTCCTGGATGCCCAGGTCGTCGAGCGGCTCCAGCACCGACAGGTCGGCGAACTGGCCGAACTTCTGGATGTGGTCGGTGAACACGTCCGGCTGGGTGCCCGCGATGAACCCGGCGGTGAGCTTGGTCCAGTAGTCGCTCCAGCCCAACTGGGTGATGTTCACCTTCAGCCGGGGGTTCTCCTTCTCGAACCCCTTCGCGCAGGCCTGGTAGGCGGGCAGCTGGTTGGCGTCCCACAGCCAGTACGTCACCGTGTTCGCGGACGCCCCGGCCGAGTCGCCCGTCGCGCAGCCGGACACCAGGGACAGTGCCAGCGCTGCGGTCAGCGCGGTCGGCGTACGAAGTCGCATCAGAAGTCCCTCACTTGATCCCGGTGAAGCCGATGGAGCTGACGATGCGGCGGGCGAAGCAGGCGAAGAGCACCAGCATCGGCAGCGCGGCGATCAGCGTCGCCGCCGAGAGCCCGGACCAGTCGACGCCGGTTGCCGGGGTCTGCGCCCGGAAGATCGCCAGCGCCACGGTCAGCACCCGCGAGCCGTCGCTGTAGGAGACCATCAGCGGCCAGAAGTAGTCGTTCCAGGAGGTGATGTACGTCAGCACGGACAGCGTGACGACCGGCGTGGACGCCATCGGCAGGATCACCCGGAAGAAGACCATGACCTTCCCGGCGCCGTCGAGCAGCGCCGCCTCCTCGACCTCGCGGGGGATGTTCATGAAGAACTGACGCAGGAAGAACACCGCGAACGGGGTCATGAAGAGGCTGGGCAGCGCGATCCCGAACAGCGTGTCCACCAGGTGCAGTTGCTTGATCAGCACGAAGTTCGGCAGCAGCGTGAAGATGGTCGGCACCATCAGCCCGGCCAGGAACAGGCCGAACACCTTGTCCCGGCCGCGCCAGCGCAGTCGCGCGAAGGCGTAGGCGGCCATCGCCGAGAAGAAGATCTGACAGCCGGTGATCAGTGTCGAGACGAGCACCGAGTTGAGCAGATAGCGCCAGAAGTCCAGCCCGCCGCCGGCGCCGCCCTGCGCGATCGCCTCCTCGGCGGACTGCGCCCCGAGGGCCCGTTCGAAGCCGCTGGTGCCGAGGCCGACCGGCAGCGGGTCGGCGGGGTCGGCGGTCAGCCCCGCGTTGGTGGAGAGCGCGGTGCGCAGGATCCAGTAGAAGGGGAGCAGGGTGATGAGCACGATCAGGCCCATCACGGTCCAGGCGGCGATCCGGCCGGCGGAGAACCTGCGCCCGCCCGGCCGGACCGCGGTCGTTGGCGATGACGGTGTCGTCACGGCAGCCACGGTGAACTCCTTCCGTCAGCCGAGGTCGCTCTGGCCGGCCCGGGTGAGCCGGTACTGCAGGACGGTGATCGCGCTCAGCACGACGAGCAGGGCGACGGACATCGCCGAGGCGTAGCCGAACTGGAAGCGGCCGAACGCGGAGCCGTAGATGTAGTACTGGAGCACGTTGGTCGCGTTCGCCGGTCCGCCCGCGGTGGTCACCGCGACGGTGTCGAACACCTGGAACGAGCCGATCACGGTCATGATCAGCACGACCGCCAGCACCGGCCGCAGCAGGGGCAGGGTGATCCGCCAGAACATCCGCCACTCGCTCGCGCCGTCCACCTTGGCCGCCTCGTACATGTCGCCGGGGATCGCCTGAAGACCCGCGAACAGCAGCAGCGCGGTGTAGCCGACGTGCCGCCAGACGTTGATCAGCGCGATGGTGGGGATCGCCCAGGTCTCGTCCGCGAGGAACGGGATGCGGTCGAAGCCGACGGCCGTGATGATCTCGTTGCCGATGCCGAGCTGGGTGTCGAGGATCCACAGCCAGACGAGACCGGCGACGACGTTCGACATCAGGTACGGGGTGAGCACGATGCCGCGCAGCAGCGCCGACTGCGTCAGCCGCTGGAGCAGTACGGCCATGGCGAGCGCCGCGACCGTCTGTACCCCGATGTTGATGACCACGTACTCGACCGTGACGGTGAGCGAGTCCCAGAAGATCGGATCGTGGACCATCCGCGCGTAGTTGTCGAGGCCCACCCACTCCGCCGGCGTGAGCAGGTTGAAGCGGGTGAAGCTCAGGTAGACGCCCCGCAGGGTCGGCCAGAGCAGGAAGACCACGAACCCCAGGAACGCCGGCGCGAGGAACACCGCGGCCAGCCGCCCGTCCCCCCGGCTCTCACCCGCTCCCGTCGGGTCCGTCCCCGACGTGGTCGGTGCCCCTTCGGCGCCGCCCAGGGGCAGACGCGACGGAGGGCTGCTGGAGGCGATGGTCATCGGGAGACTCCCTCGTCCGCTGCGACTCGTCCTCGGCCCCGCTTACTTTTGAGGCGGAAGAATCCCTGCGTCAAGGGGCGTGCGACCATCTTTTCCTGGGGCTTAGCGGGTCCTATGGTGGGAGTGTTGTTTTCATGGTGAAAAAAATTCGGGGGTCCGACGTCCATGACCGCAGGTGCCAACTGGCTTCCACTGAGCCCCGGAGAGCGCTCCGTGGCGATCGAGGTGCTCGTCCACGGCCCGCTGTCGCGCACGGAACTCGCGCGCCGGCTGGACCTGTCGCCGGGCAGTCTCACCCGGCTGTCCAAGCCGCTGATCGAGTCCGGCCTGCTGATAGAGGTCCCCGAGGCGGGCTCCCCGGCGGAGGCGCGCCAGGGGCGCCCCTCCCAGCCCCTCGACGTCGTCGCCGAGTCCCGCTCCTTCCTCGGCTTCAAGATCACCGAGGACACGGTCTACGGCGTCGTCACCACGCTCCGGAGCGACATCGTCGCCCGCCATGACCGCCCCCTCACCACCCACGAGCCCGCCCGCGTCGCCGGCCTGCTGGCCGAGATGGCCGACGAGCTCGCCCGCGAGCACCCCCGCCCCCGGCTCGCCGGGATCGGGATCGGCGTCGGCGGCCTGGTCCGGGACCGGACCGTGGTGGGGGAGTCCCCGTTTTTGAACTGGCGCGAGGTCCCGCTGGCCGCGCTCGTCGAGGAACGCACCGGGCTCCCGGTGGTCGTCGAGAACGACGTCGCCGCCCTGGTCGAGGCGGAGACCTGGTTCGGCGCCGGGCGCGGCCTCGACCGCTTCGTCGTCCTCACCATCGGCGCCGGCATCGGCTACGGCCTCGTCCTGGGCGGCACCCGCGTGCCCTACGCCGAGGAGGACCGCGGCTTGGGCCGCCACTGGATCGTGAACCCCAACGGCCCGCTCACCCCCGACGGCGAGCGCGGCAGCGCCGTCTCGCTGCTCACCATCCCCAGCATCCGCTACCAGGTCCACGCCGCCACCGGCCGTGACCACACCTACGAGGAGATCCTCGCCCTGGCCGCCGCCGCGCAGCCCATGCCCGCCCGTGTCATCGACGAGGCCGCGCGCGCCCTCGGCGTCCTGGTCGCCCAGATCGCCAACTTCGTCATGCCGCAGAAGATCCTGCTCGCCGGAGAGGGCGTCGGTCTGATGGACGTGGCGGGCGAAGTGGTGGAGGACACCATCCGCGCGCACCGGCATCCGGCGGCCGCCCCGGTCGGCCTGGAGACCAAGGTGTCCGACTTCCACGACTGGGCCCGCGGCGCCGCCGTGCTGGCGATCCAGGTGCTCGTCCTCGGGGCGGCGCACGCGTGAAGTCCGGCACAGGGGTTGACAGATGGACGTGATCAGCGACACGGTCCGTTATGTCCATTTAACTCATGATTACTCACATCGCCTTCACCTACGGCGCCGTATGCTTCACATCATGTCCACCAGTGTTGAACTTGCTACCGAACGATCGGCTGACGAGGTCAACGAGGAGATCCGGGCCCTGTGGCTGCGGTCGGGCGGGACACTGAACGGCGAGCAGCGCGAGGAGTACCAGCGTCTCGTCCTGGAGTGGGCCGCCGCGGCTCCCCAGCCGGTGCAGGCGACCTGACCGATGCCTGAGGGCCACCCTCAGGCATCGGCCCGTGCTCGCGGGGCACCCCTGACCGGATGGGCCCTCTCCTCGCTCTGACCTCCGCCGTCTGCTACGGCATCGTCGACTTCGCCGGCGGTCTCCTGTCCCGCCGCGCCCATTTCGCCGCCGTCACCGTCCTCGGGCAGACCGGCGGCCTCCTGCTCGCCTGCGTGGCCGCGCTGCTGCTGCCCGCCGACGCCGTCCGCCCCGTGGATCTCCTGTGGGGCGCGCTGTCCGGCGTCGGCAGCGGCACCGCCATGCACTTCCTCAACCGCGGCCTGAGCCGCGGCGCGATGAGCGTCGTCGTGCCCGTCAGCGCGGTCACCGGCGTCGCCCTGTCCGTGCTGTGCGGAGTGCTGCTCGGGGACCGGCCCACGCCCCTGGCCTGGGTGGGCATCGCCGTCACGGTCCCCGCGCTGTGGCTGGTCTCCGGCGGCGACACCGGCTCCGGAGGGGGCGCGGCGGACGGTCTGGTGGCCAGCGCGGGCGTCGCCGTGCAGTACCTCGCCCTCGCCCAGGCCGGCCCGTCGAGCGGGCTGTGGCCGGTGGCGGCGGGCCGGGTCGCCGCCGTCCTCGTCCTGCTGCCGGGCACCGCCCGCCACACGCACCGCCTGAGGATGCCGCCGGCCCGTGCTCTCCAGGCGCTCCTGGTCGGGGCGGGGGCCGCTCTCGCCCTCGTCCTGTATCTGCTCGCCGCCCAGCGGCAGTTGCTGGCCGTCGCCGTGGTCCTGGCCTCCCTCTACCCGGCCCTCCCCGTGATCCTCGGACTCGCCCTGCTGCACGAGAAGGTCACCCCGAGACAGACGGCGGGCCTGCTGGGGGCGGCCGCGGCCACCACCCTGCTGACCCTCGGCTGAGGCGGGGCCGGGCGAGGCGGAGTCGGGCGAGGCGGGGCCGGGCGAGGCCGGCCCGAGGTGGCGGGCCGCGGGCCGGGTCAGCTCCATGTGGCCGAGTAGTACTGCCGGTACGCCTTGCGGTCCTGCTCGGCGCGGATGAACCGGGTGGCCGCCAGCGCGACCAGGCTGCCCGCGATGACCAGGAGTCCGGGGCCGACGTTCCTGCTGTCCGTGAGCCGGGACAGCAGCGCCTCCCCGGTCGCGCCGCCCGCCACCGGGCCCGACGATCCGGGTGAGGCCGCACCGGGGGAGATCGCGCTCTGCGTGGCCGAGGCGGACGGCGCCGGTGCGGCCGAGCCGTTCGCGCCCCCGGCGGCCGGGGTCGCCACGATCAGCTGGACGTCGAGGGCCGACAGCGCCTTCGTCACCGGCTGGAAGAACGTCGTGCCGCCGCTCGCGCAGTCGCCGCTGCCGCCGGAGGTCAGCCCCAGCGCGATCCCCTCGGAGAACATCGGGCCGCCGCTGTCCCCGGGTTCGGCGCACACGTTCGTCTCGATCAGCCCGGTGACGGTGCCCTCGGGATAGTTCACCGTCGCGTTCAGCGCCGTCACCTCGCCGTCGCGCAGTCCGCTCGTGCTGCCGCTGCGGAACACCCGCTGCCCGACCGCCGGATCGGCCGCCCCCGTGATCTGCACTCCCTTGCCGTTCCCGATGGCCACCACACCGGCTCCCTCGCCGGCCTCGCCGCCGGCGTACTGCACCAGGGAGAAGTCGTTGCCCGGGAAGCTCTGCGTGACCGTCTTGCCCACCTGCGCGTCGGCGCCGGAGTCCTCGAACCAGACGGAACCGGTGGGGCCGCAGTGTCCGGCCGTGAGGATGAACTCGCGCTGCCCGTCGGTCACGTTGAAACCGGCCGAACAGCGTCCGGCGGTGGACAGGATCGGCTGCGCGCCGTTGAGCCGGGTCGTGAAGGTGCCCTGGGCGCGCTCCATGCGGACGAAGCCGCCGATGCCGTCGGCGACCTCGGTCATCCGGGACCAGTCGGAGGCCGACACGGTGCTGTCCGCCCGTACCACCACCTGGTTGGTCCGGTAGTCCATGGCCCACGCAGTGCCCGCCACCCGGGGCGCCGAACGCAGCGTCGTGGTGGCCGACTTGAGCTCGTTCATGCTGTGCGGCACGACCTTCGCCTCGGCGCCCGCCCGTCGCACCACGGCCGCCGCGTCCTGGTCGGTGACCGCGACCACCGGCTTGCCGTCGGAATCCATCCAGGCGCCCGCCGTACGGGACGGTCCGAGCCGTTGGACCAGCCCCGCGCCCATGTCCCCCGCCTCCTGCGCGTAGGTGCGCGGAACGGTCGTGGTGACGGGAGGTTCACTGGCCATGGCCCGCGTGACCATGGTCCCTCCCAGGAGGAGGCCGCCGACGGCCGCCAGCCGCGTCACTCGCCGGACGACCCGTCGTCGTGCGTGCCTCATGCATGGCTCCCGAACCCGAAATCACGGCAACACCGCGGGGGGCTCTCGTGGTTGAGCACCCTCCTTCCATACGCGCGCGGAGGCGGGGGCGTTCACGGCAGGGAGGTGATCTCTCCTCGTCCGCCGAGGCCGGCCGCCGCCCGACCCCACCCGACCCCGCCCGTCGTCAGTCGCGTCACTCGGCGCCACCCGGAGCCCGTCGGCCGGCACCGGCCTCCGTCCCGTCCGTGTCCCACGGCCACCGCAGCCCCTTATCTTGTGGCCATGACCAGGATCCCGCACGAACCGTCCGGTGAACCGAACCCCCTGCGCGCCCTGACGCTCGACCGCCTCCGTCGTCGTACGAGCATGAAATGGCGCACGTATCCCGAGGACGTCCTGCCGCTGTGGGTGGCCGAGATGGACGTACCGCTCGCCGAACCCGTCGTCCGCGCGGTCACCGACGCGCTCGCGCTCGGGGACACCGGCTACCCCGCGGGCACCGCGTACGCCGAGGCGCTCGCCGCGTTCGCGGACAAGCGGTGGGGCTGGAGCGGGCTCGCGGTGGAACGTACCGCGATCGTGCCCGACGTGATGCTCGGCGTCGTGGAGATGCTCAAGCTGGTCACCGGGCCCGGCGACGCGGTGGTGGTGAACCCGCCCGTGTACCCGCCGTTCTTCCAGTTCCTGGCGCACATGGACCGGCGGGTGGCCGAGGCCCCGCTGGGCGCCGACGGGCGCATCGACCCCGGCACCCTGGAGGAGACCTTCCGGCAGGCGGCGGCGGGCCGGCGGCGGGCCGCCTACCTGCTGTGCAGCCCGCACAACCCGACCGGAACCGTGCACACCGCCGGTGAACTGACCGCCGTCGCCGCGCTCGCCGACCGGTACGGCGTACGCGTCGTCGCCGACGAGATCCACGCGCCGGTCGTCGCCTCGGGCGTGGAGTTCGTGCCGTACCTCAGCGTGCCCGGCGGGGAGAACGGCCTGTCGCTGATGTCGGCGACCAAGGCGTGGAACCTGCCGGGCCTGAAGGCCGCGCTCGCCGTCGCGGGACCCGGGGCCGCCGCCGACCTCGCCCGGCTGCCGGAAGAGGTCGGCCACGGCCCGAGCCACGTCGGCGTCCTCGCCCACACCGCCGCGCTGCGCGAGGGCGTCCCCTGGCTGGACGCCCTGCTCGCCGGCCTGGACCAGAACCGGCGTCTGCTGGCCGACCTGCTCGCCGCCCGCCTTCCCGCCGTCACCCACCGCCCCGCGGACGCGACCTACCTCGCCTGGCTCGACTGCCGAGCGCTCGGCCTCGGTGACGATCCGGCGGACACCTTCCTGCGCCGTGGCCGGGTGGCCCTCAGCCCCGGCACCGACTTCGGCACCGGCGGCGCGGGGCACGTACGTCTGAACCTGGCGACCTCGCCGGAGATCCTTGAGGAGGGCGTACGGCGGATGGCGGCGGCGCTCGACTGAACGCGACCGGCTCCCACCGGGCCTACGCGGGGTGCTGCTGCGGCGGATGGCTGCCTAGACTCCGGCCATGGACCACACGGCGTTGCAGCGGCTCGGCTCGGGCAAGTACCTGCTCCTCACCAGCTTCCGGAGGAACGGCACCCCGGTCGCCACCCCGGTGTGGGTGGTGCGCGACGGTGACGCGCTCGGGGTGTGGACGGTCGCCGACTCATGGAAGGTCAAACGCATCCGGGCGCGCGGTGACGTCCTCGTCGGCCCCTGCGACGCACGGGGGAACCCGACCGGCGACCAGCATCCCGCCACCGCGGAGATCACTGACCCGGCCACCGCCGCCCGCTACCGCGAGCTGATCGCCCGCAAGTACGGCATCCTGGGCCGCCTCACCCTCGTCGGCAGCAGGCTGCGCCGAGGACGGAACGGGACCGTCGGGATCCGCGTGACCCTGTGAGACAGGGGGCACGGGCCGACGTCGACTGTGCATCGCCAATGTGCCAGGTGTGACGGAGTGGTGACGTGGACTGCGTGACGTGGACTGCCTTGCCGCTGAGGGCGGTGGAGGGCGATGGACGTCCCGTCAGCTCCAGGCGCGGTACGGCTCGTCGACCAGCTGGAAGACCGGCTCGCCCCGGACCGGGTCCTGCGCGGTGGACAGCCGTACCCGGTCCCCGCTGTGAATGCCGACGGGCGGGCCCATGACCCGGCCGCGCACCACGAAGCCCTCCGCCATCTCGATCAGTGACACATTGCGCGCGGCGGGGGTGTTGCGGTGCACCACCGTGGAGTGGCGGACCGTTCCGGTGCCCGCGCTGCGCTCCGTGCGCAGATCACCGCCCTGGCAGACCGGACACAGCAGCCGGTGGTACATGGCGGTGCCGCACCAGGTGCAGCGCTGGTAGTGCAGGGCCTCCGCGTCGGCGCTCCGCAGGCCAGGGGCCCTGGACTCCAGGAGGCCCGCCGCGGAACCGGCTGACTGACGAGCAACGCTTCCTGAGGGGTGGTACACGCTGGTCAACTCCCTGCACTCGGCCGGAATCCCGCGTGCGCGGGTCACCGTGCACGCACGTGCCCGGTTCGCCGTGCCACCGTGCACGGCCACAGCGTATGGCACTGAGTGTCACTCGTAAAGGCACTCCGTACCCCTTCTTGGCTCAGTCGCGGCCCAGTGCGGTCTCGATCTCCTGGACCACCCGCCACAGCGGAGCCCCCCGCCGGGAGACGACGACCACCACGTCCTGAGGCCGCTCCGTGACGGGCCGGGCCGGATCCGCGCCGAAGGCGGACTGCACGTACCCGAGGGCGCGGTCCACGGTGGCGCTCGCGTCGCCCTGTCCGTCCGAGCGCAGCCACGAGCGCAGCGCGTTGTTGTGCGCCGCGACCACGGCGGCGGCGATCACGTCGGCCCGCAGGGTGCCTTCGTGCCGGCCCGCGAACCGCGTCCGCAGGTACGCGGCGAGGGCGCGTTCGTACCGCCACACCACGGACAGCTCGTACGCGCGCAGGCCCGGCACGCTCTTGGTGAGGCGGTAGCGCTGGACGGAGAACGTGGGGTTCTCGGCATACATCCGCAGCACCAGCCGGGCCGCGTCGCAGACCCGCTGCACGGGTTCGTCCGAGTCGTCGCCGGCGGCCAGGAAGCGGGTCATGTCGGCCAGGCAGCGCTCGTGGTCGGGGAAGACCACGTCCTCCTTGGAGGGGAAGTAGCGGAAGAACGACCGGCGGCCGACACCGGCGAGCGCCACGATGTCGTCGACGGTGGTCTGCTCGTACCCCCGCTCCAGGAACAGCCGGAAGGCCGCCGCGACGAGCGCGTCCCGCATGGGCGGCTTCGCGGGCGCCGCCTCGGCCTTCCCGGCCTTCTTGGCTCCCTCCGCCTTCTCGCCGCGACGGGGGGACGCACCGCTGGAGCTCATGGACGGGAACGTAGCACCTGGCCGGGGCCCGTGGCACTCGGTGCAGCCCGCAGAGGGAACTGAGTGCTTCGGCTCGACCGGGGAGGCGGTCGCTGAACTCCTCGGGCGGCGGACGCGTATCCCCTCTCGGGGAAGGCCGGAGGTCCCCGGGGAAAGGGGACGGAGGGAGAGCACCATGCCGACACCGCCCGACCGGGAGCAGCCCCACGACGGCCCGCCTCTGCAACCGATCCGTGTGCTGCGCCCGCGCCGCACCGACGCCCTGGCCGAGTTGATCAGGGAGTACCAGGAGCAGAACGGCCACTACTACGAGACGGTGGAGGTGCCCGCGTCACCGCCCCGGGCCGAGGAGGAGACCCAGGAACTGCCGCCCGTCGCCACCGGCCGGCGCCCGACCCCGGCTCCCGCCTCGGCTTCGGCTCCCGCCTCGGCTCCCGGCGACGCTCCCCGCGGCCGGTCGCGCGGCCTGCGTCGGACCGCCGTCGCGGGAGCCGTCACCGCCGCCGCCCTGGTCGGCTTCGGCTGCGCGTTCCTGCTGCAAGGCCGCAGCGACGCGACCGCCGCGTCCGCTCCCTCGGCGCCCGCGGCCACGTCCGCCGGCTCCGGCCCGTCCGCCTCGCCCGCCCCCTCCGCCCCGGCCGGCGCGGCCGACCCCGACGGCCCCGGCACCCTTCGGGAGGGAGCCGCCGGCCCCGAGGTGACCGACCTTCAGCAACGCCTGCTGCGCATCCCGGACGTCTACGACCACGGCTCGGCCAGCGGCCGTTACGACGCGACCCTGACCGAGGCGGTGGCCCGCTTCCAGCTCTGGTACGGCATCCGCGGCGACGAGAGTGGCGTCTACGGCGACGACACCCGGCTCGCCCTGGAGTCCCGTACGGGCGGCGGAGGGTGACGGTTCGTTCCCGTCGGCGCACGTCACTTCGCCCGGCGTGGGTACCCGGACCGCGCTGAACCGCGGACCGGCACCGGCCGCGGGTGACGAACGGACGGGAGTGGAGTGGACATGGGGGACATCGACGCGTTCATCGGGCGGCTGAACCCGGACATGTGTGTGGTGACCGTCGCCGCGGACGGTGAGCGGTCCGGCTGTCTGGTCGGCTTCTCCTCCCAGTGCGCCATCCAACCCCCGCGGTACATGGTGTGGTTGTCCAAGATGAACCACACCTACGGGGTGGCACGGACCGCCCGGCACCTCGCCGTGCATCTGCTCACCCGCGAACAGCGGGAAATGGCCGAGTTGTTCGGCTCCCGCACCGGTGACGACACCGACAAGTTCGCCCACGTCCGCTGGCGGCAGGGCCCGGAGGGGGCCGCGGTCCTGGCGGACGCGGCGGCCTGGTTCGTCGGCTCGATCGCGCTGCGCATCGACGCGGGCGACCACGTCGGGTACGTCCTCGACCCGGTGGCGGGCGGCGGGCGAGAGGACACGGACGGCGTACCGCTGCTGCGGCTCGACGACGCCGGCGACATCCCGGCCGGTCACCCGGCCGACTGACATCACGCCCCCGCACTCGAACACGGGGCAACGTGTCGGGAAAGTGACGGTGTCGCCGGGGCGCCGGCCGCCAGCATGGGCAGCCCCTTCCCAGGGGTTGTGAACCTCCTGAACCGAAGGCCACGCCGATGAGCGGCTCCCGTATCCCGGGCCTGGTGCTGCCCGCCCTCTTCCTGCTGGCCCTGGTCGTGGGCCTGGTCTGGTACTGGAGGCATCGCGGAGACGACTGAACCACCCGCCGGCAAGGCGGGCGACGCCCGTCACTCCGGCTCGTCGGGCACCCGGATGTCGAGGGTGCCCGTCACTCCGGCTCGTCGGGCACCCGGATGTCGAGGACGCAGACGTCGTCCCGCCGCTCACTCTCCAACAGGGTGGCCAGCAACGGCCCCAGGAAGCCCGGCCCGTCCGCGTGGTGGGCCACGGCAGCCTCGGCGAGCCGCTCCAGGCCGCGGTCGATGCCCTCCACGGGCCGTTCCACCAGTCCGTCCGTGTACAGGATCAGCCGGTCGCCCGGCTCCAGAGGACACTGCGCCTCCTCGTAGACCGGCGCGGAGTTCGCCCCGAGCAGTATCCCGCGCGGCCGGTCGAGGAAGCGCGCCTCGCCGTCACGCAGCAGCAGTGGCGGCGGATGGCCGGCCTGCGCCCACACCAGCCGGTGTTCGTCCCGGACGTAGCGGGCCAGCACCATGGTCGCGGTGGCGTGCGAGTCCCGGGAGTGCAGCAACAGCGCGTTGAGCCGGGCCAGCGCGCCCGTCAGCGACGATCCGGTGATCACCATGCCCTTCGCGGTGAAGCGCAGCTGGGCCATCGTGGCGACGGCGTCGATGCCGTGACCGGCGACGTCACCGACCACGAACAGGGCGTCCCCGTCGGGCAGCTCGATGGCGCTGAACCAGTCTCCGCCGACGTGCAGGCCCGACTGGGCGGGCAGATAGGCGACCTCGACCCGCAGCCCGGCCGGCCGCACCGGCCGGGTGGGCAGCGGCAGCAGCGCGTGCTGCAGCCGGGCGGCCAGCGTCCGCTCCGCGCGCAGCACGCCGTGCTGGGTCAGGATCTCCTGCTCGCTCTCCACCAGCGCGAGCTCCGCGCTGCGCTGCGCGGTGAGGTCCTGGACGAAGCCGTGCACCTCGACAGGAGTGCCGTCGACGTCCGTCACCGCCTCGGCGACGGCGCGCAGATGCCGGATCCCGCCGCCCGCCCGGATCCGGAACGGCAGGTCGAACGGCCGCCCCGCGTGCAGGAGTTCGCGGATGGCGCGGGCCAGTGCGGGCGCGTCCTCGGGCAGTGTGTGGCCGGGCAGGTCGGCGAGGAGGATCGGCCCGTGTGCGGGGTCCCGGTCGAAGATGGCGAAGACCTGGGAGGACCAGCCGTCCTCGTGGGTGACCAGGTTCCAGTTCGCCCAGCCCAGGTTGCCCAGCCGCTGCACGTCCGCCAGCCGCTGCTCCTGCCGGTCCGAGGACTCGCACCGGATCCAGGTGACGACCAGTCCGCCGCCCAGCCGGGCCGCCCGTATGGAGAACAGGGAGAGCTGCGCGGTACCGGCGACGACCTCCTGGTGGGCGAACGGATCGCCCTCGTACGGCTCGCCGGTGGCCAGGGTGCGCAGGCAGCCCTGCCACAGCTCCTCGTCCGCCATGGCGGGGAAGCACTCCAGGATCCGGCGGCCGACCAGTTCGCCGCCCGTCCGGCCGACGATGTCGACCGCCTGTGCCGTCGCGGCGTCGATCCGGTAGTCCTCGACCTCTCCCGACAGCGTCCGCAGCGGCGTCAGCAGCATGGCCGCGCCCGGCAGCGACCCGAGGACTGCCTGAGCGGCGTCGTCCGTGCCGCCGCCGCCCGGGTCCCGGCGGGTGCCGAACGCGCGCAGCCGGCCGGCGCACAGCCGGGTCACCGCCCGCAGCAGCTGCCGGACCGGCGGGCTGAACGGACCGCCACGGGTACGCAGGACGCCGATGCAGACGTCGGCGGTGTCCCCGGCCGGCACGGGCAGCCAGGCACGCGAGTGCCAGCGCCGGGGCGGATCCCCGATGAGCAGATACCGCTCCCGGTCCGCGTCGATGTCCTCCAGCCAGCGCGGCTCCCGCGCGCGGAGCGCGTCCAGTGCCGCGATCCCGCTCAGCGGCGGCACGTGACACCACTGCGCGGCCAGGGTGTCGTCGATACCGGCGTGCCCGATCAGTTCGAGCCCTCCGGCGGGCAGCCGCCGGTAGAGCATGACCGCGTCGGCCTCCACCTCCGCGGCGAGGTGCTCCAGCAGGCACTGGGCGAGTTCCTGCGGGCTGCCGACCCGGACCAGGGCCTCGCCGAGGCGGCCCAGCGCGGCGAAGCCGTCGTTCTCCGTGCCACCGGCCTCAGCCGTGCCGCCGGCCTCGGCCGTGTCCCGGCCGGCCGGGATCCCGGTCCCGGCGGGATCGTCCGGTGACGGGCCGGGCACGGCGATGACGGAGCGGGGCTCCCGCACGGCGGCGCGCAGCGGGGGCACCAGCGTGCCGAGGGTGATCCAGCACTCCTCCAGCAGCGTGCGGTTCGCGGCCTTGGCCCGCTGGAGCAGCTCTTCGCCCGCCGCGTCCGGGGTGCACCCGGTCAGGGCCATCAGCGCGCCCTTGGCCCGTTCCACGACGGCCGATGTCGCCACCTGGCTCCGCAGCCGGTCCATCTCGGCGCGCTGCCGGGCGACGACTTTGGCCAGCGCGGCCACGTCGGGCGCGGCGCCGGGCTCGGCGGGGCTGGCGGGCTCGCTCGTCACGCGATGAGCATCGCACAACGGACCCGGTCGGTTCGCGGGCTTGTCCCCGCATATCGCACGCACCGGTGAACATGGACGTCGCCGGTCGCGGCCGGACCCGCCGGTCCGCCACCCGGGCGCCTCAGGGGTCAGGGCGAGGGGAACAGCCAAAGCCAAAGCCGCAGCCGCAGCCGCAGCCGTAGCAGGCGGCTCAACGACGGCATCACCGGATCGTCAGCACGGGCAGCGGCACGGGCAGCGGCACCAACGGGAACACCGCGGCGCGCGACGGCAGCGGACGGGCGGTGGTGGAGGGCGTCACCAGCCACTGGATCATCGACGTGAGCGGAGAGGCGCTCAGGAAGGTGGTGAGCGCCATCTGGGCCGGAACCCCGGTGTCAGCGGCCGTGACCGTGCTCGACGAGGGCCTGCGTGACCGCCCGGACGCTCCGGGCGATGTGCTGCAGTTGCAGGACCTCGGCGGCGTACAGCTTGATCGTGTGCTCGATGACCGCCTCGTGCAGGCCCAGTCCGGGAAGATCGGCGCGGGCCGTCTGCAGGGCGGTGCGGGCGACCCGGATCTCGTGCTGGACCTGGATCTGGGCGTGCCGGGCGAGCAGCACGGGGTGCCGGATCAGCGCCGGATAGCCGGCGTAACGCGCCGGCACCAGTTCACGCAGCCACTTGGTCGCCGAGCGTTCCCAGTCATAGGTTCCGGGGGTCTTGACCTGGCAGGGCCAGTCCGGGCCGATGCGCGGGGTGGTCCGCGTGGTCGTCAGGGGCATGGTCATCGCTTCCGGGTGTGCGGCGTCGAGGGGGAGGGTCCGACGGGGCGGCGCGGCCCCGGTCCAGGGGATGACCGGGGCCGCCACGGGCGCTCGCGCAGGCGATGCCCGTCCGGACACCTGGGGCGCCGACGCGGGCAGGAGACGGCGGCTTCGGGTGTCCGTGCAGGTGCCCGCGGTACCGGACGGTGCCCGCGCGGCGGATGGTGCGGTGTGCGCATGGGCGGACCGTCGGCTTTCTGCGGGCGGAGGGGGGAGGGGGAGGGGGAGGGGCAGTGCGGGAGGGGACGGGGGTACGGGGGGTGGGGAACGCGTCCCGTAACGGCTCGGGTGGCATCCGTGAGCAGTATTTATATATGCCGTCCGCTTTGCAAGAAGCATGAAAACATTCATGCGCGATATGGGGCGGATGATCCCATTGTGTTCCGATGGCCGGGGGTGCGGCTCAGTCCCGCAGGAAGAACTGGTGCTGGTCGGAGATCTGCTCGTACTCCTCCAGCCGGGCCTGGGTGCGCTCCGGGTCCGCGTCGGTCATCGCCTGGAGCAGCGCGGCGGCCATCACCCCGGGGGCCGCGTAGGAGTCGAAGACCAGGCGGGAGCCGGTGCCGGTGGCGAACACGGCGTCCGCCTCGTCGGCCACCGGGCCGAGCGCCAGATCGGTGATCAGCGCGACCCGCAGACCGGCGCTGCGCGCGACCCGCACGGCGGTCAGGGTCTCCTGGGCGTGCCGGGGCATGGAGAACGCCAGCACCCAGGTGCCGCCGGCCTCCCGTGACTGCAGGAGCGCGTCGTACGCGACGCTGCCGCCCCGCGTCACCAGCCGCACGTCCGGATGGACGCGGCGTGCCGCGTAGGCGAAGTACTCGGCCAGGGACGCCGAGATGCGCAGGCCGAGGACGGTCAGCGGGGTCGACCGGGAGAGTTCGCGGCCGACGCCGATGACCCGGTCGGGATCGACGAAGTCCCGGCGCAGGTTCTCCAGGTTCTCGATCTCGGCGTCGACCGCCGCCTGGAGTTCGTTGCTTGCGTTCTCCTCCGCCGCCGCGGGGCCGCCGGCGAGGGTGCCGAGCGCGATCGACTGGAGCTTCTCCCGCAGCGAGGGGTAACCGCTGAAGCCCACCGCCGCAGCGAACCGCGTCACCGAGGGCTGGCTGACGCCGACGCGTTCCGCGAGATCGGTGATCGACAGGAAGGCCGCCTCGGTGATGTGCTCGATCAGGTACTGGGCGATGCGCCGCTGCCCGGGAGACAGCCGGGGCCGGTCGAAGAGGGCCCTGAGCTGGGACGTCGGGGAGGCCTCCGTCTCCGGTGCGGTTCTTCCCGAAGTGATCGAGGATGCCTGTGCGCGTGCCTGCTGCGGCGATGGCACCGGTGCGCCTCCTTTGTCTCCCACGGAGAGTCAACATAGCCCACCCACCCCGGTGACCAGGGCTTGTGCGGTGTCATCCGGCCGCCGACGAGAAGGGGACGGATACGCGCGCTCCGGGCGGGAACCCGCTCCGGGACAACCTGTCCACCCCAACACGTCGTTCCCCGTCCTCCGACGGCGGCTGACGACAGACGAGGAGCAGCCGGGATGACCGTCCCCGAGGAGAACCGCCCCAAGACCCACACCACCGACGACCTCCTCGAACACCGGGAGGAGGACACCGGGCGCGCCCCGGGCGGCACCGGCCGCACGCTGCGGGAGGCCCTCGAAGAGGCCGAGGTGCGGCCCGACGACTTCAAGGAGCAGTGAATGAGCGCGATCAGCGCGCTGGAACGGGCGCTGGAGAACCGGTGGGAGGCGCTGTGGGCGCGCGTCGTCGACAAGGAACCCGTGGAACTCCTCGACGCGCTGCGGCGCGAGTGTGACAACAACGTGGTCGTGTGCAGCGAGACCCGGGTCGTGGTCCCCAACGCCTACGACGTCGAACTCGCCGACCACGTGCACGACGAGCTGACCCGCCGCGGCAGCCGCGTGGGCCAGGAGCTGACGGACAGTCTGCTGCGGCACGCCGAGCACAAGGGCTACGAATGGGCGGGCCCGCTCACCGTGCACATCACGCGCTCCTCGGACGTGCCCAACGGCCGTTACCGCGTGGCCAGCAGCGTGATGACCCACGTCAGCGCCCAGGGGTTCCAGCAGGCGTCCGGGTGAGCGGACGGGCGGCCGGTGATGTCGACGGCCGCAATGGCCCACCGGGCCGGTTCGCGCTCACGCGCCCGGTCCGGGCCGGCGAACCGGCCGTGCACGGCGCCGCGCTCGCGACCGTGGGAGGCACCGCGTCCCGGCTGGTCGGCGGCGCCCGGCCGGCTCCCGCCGCGGGCAGGCCGCTGGCTGGCGGCACGAGG
>NZ_JBSFTY010000073.1:0-43607 GCF_053591515.1 Streptomyces sp. NPDC003011 | reverse complement strand
GACCGGTCCGCCGCCGGCCGGCCCGCCGGCGGCGGGGGAGTCGCCGGCCCGACGACACGCCGGCCGCGTGGCGGGTCCGGGAAGGGCGGCTCGCCGCTCGGGCGGGGCGGCTGGACGCCCTGGCTGTATCTGGCGCCCGCCCTCGTCGTCCTCGGCGGGCTGCTCGTCTACCCCATCTACCAGCTCGGCCTGATCTCCTTCTTCGAGTACACCCAGGCACAGGTCAGCGGCGGCGAACCGGCCACCTTCCAGGGCTTCGGGATCTACGCCGAACTGTTCGGCGACGACCGGTTCTGGCGGGTGCTGCTGGCGACGGTCCTGTTCGCGGCGGCCTGTGTCGTCTCGACGCTGGCGGTCGGCTGCGCGCTCGCCGTGCTGCTCACCCGGGTGCGTGCCGTGCCCCGGCTCGCGCTGATGCTGGCCGCGCTCGGCGGCGCTGATCGCGTTTCTCGCGGCGACCGCCGTGACCCGATTCCGGTTCCGCCTCCGGACCACCTTGCTGATCATGTTTCTGGTGGCTCAGACGGTGCCCGTGGAGGCCCTGACGATTCCCTTGTTCTTCCTCATGCGGGACGCCGGCCAGCTGAACACGCTGGGCTCGCTGATCCTTCCGCACATCGCCTTCTCGCTGCCCTTCGCGATCTGGATGCTCCGGGGATTCGTGAAGGCGGTTCCGGAGGCTTTGGAGGAGGCCGCGTACATCGACGGGGCGAGCCGGGCGCGATTTCTGTGGCAGATCCTTTTCCCGCTGGTCTTCCCCGGGCTGGTGGCCACGAGCGTGTTCTCCTTCATCTCGGCCTGGAACGACTTCCTGTTCGCCAAGTCCTTCCTCATCAGCGACACCTCCCAGTCCACCCTGCCGATGGCCCTGCTGGTCTTCTACAAGCCGGACGACCCGGACTGGGGCGGTGTCATGGCGGCCTCCACGGTGATGACGATTCCGGTGCTGATCTTTTTCGTACTCGTACAGCGACGGCTGGTCTCCGGGCTGGGCGGAGCGGTCAAGGACTGAGGACATGAGCGCACTTCCCCACGACCGGTTCCCGGACCTCCCCGTGCAGCTGATCCCGGCCCCGAGCAGCTTCGGGACCCCGGCCGGCGGGGGCCAGGGGTACCGCATCGACGCCGGGACCGAGATCGAGGCGACCCCCGGCACCGAGCGGGTCGCGCGGTGGCTGCGTACGACGCTCGGCGCGGCGACGGGATATCCGCTGCCGCCGCACCGCGACAACGCCCATCGGATCCGGCTGCGGATCCTCCCCGACCTCACCGGGGAACCCGGCAGCCCCGAGGCGTACCGCGTGGGCGCCGACGGACCTGTGCTCGCCGTCGACGGGGCGAGCGAGACCGGCGTGTTCTGGGGCGCCCAGACCCTGCGTCACCTGCTCGGCCCGGACGCCTTCCGCCGGGCCCCGGTCGCTGTCAGGGAGGAGTGGGAGTTCCCCGCGGTCACCCTCCACGACAGCCCCCGCTTCCGCTGGCGCGGCCTGATGCTCGATGTGGCCCGGCACTTCATGCCCAAGGACGGCGTCCTGCGCTACCTCGATCTGATGGCCGCGCACAAACTCAACGTCCTCCACTTGCACCTGACGGACGACCAGGGCTGGCGCGTCGAGATCGAGCGGCACCCGAAGCTCACCGAGACCGGTTCCTGGCGGGCCCGCACGAAATTCGGCCACCGGGCCTCACCGCTGTGGGAGGAGAAGCCGCACGGTGGTTTCTACACCCAGGACGACATCCGGGAGATCGTCGCCTACGCGGCCGAACGGCATATCACCGTGGTCCCCGAAATCGACCTACCCGGCCACTCGCAGGCCGCCATCGCCGCGTACCCGGAACTCGGCAACACCGACGTCATCGACACGACCTCCCTCCCGGTCTGGGACAGCTGGGGCATCTCCGCCAACGTACTCGCTCCCACTGACAACACCCTGCGGTTCTACGAGGGGGTGTTCGAGGAACTCCTCGGTCTCTTCCCGTCGGAGTTCATCCACATCGGCGGTGACGAATGCCTCAAGGACCAGTGGAAGCGGTCACCCACCGCGCAGGCCCGCATCGGGGAACTCGGACTCGCGGACGAGGACGCGTTGCAGGCCTGGTTCGTCGGGCACTTCGACAGGTGGCTGTCCGCGCGCGGGCGTCGGCTCATCGGCTGGGACGAGATCCTGGAGGGCGGTCTCGCCGACGGGGCGGCCGTGTCCTCCTGGCGCGGGTACCAGGGCGGGATCGCGGCGGCCCGCGCGGGCCACGACGTCGTCATGTGCCCCGAACAGCAGGTGTACCTGGACCACCGTCAGCACGACGGCCCCGACGAGCCGGTCCCCATCGGGTACGTCCGCACGCTGGAGGACGTCTACCGGTTCGAGCCCGTGCCACCGGAGTTGACGCCGGACGAGGCCCGGCACGTCCTCGGCACCCAGGCCAACCTGTGGACCGAGGTGACGGAGGACCAGGCCCGCGTGGACTACCAGGCCTTCCCGAGGCTCGCCGCCTTCGCCGAGGTGGCCTGGAGCACCCTGCCCGCCCCCGGGGAACGGGACTTCGCCGGCTTCGAGCGGCGGATGGCCGCCCACTACCGCGTGCTGGACGCCCTGGGGGTCGGCTACCGGCCGCCGGCGGGGCCGCTGCCGTGGCAGCGGCGGCCCGGTGTGCCCGGCCGGCCGATCGAGGGGCCGCCCCCGAACAGATAGCGAGGGGCTGATCCCTGTTTGCTCCCCGGCTGTCCCTGGCTGTCTCCGGCTGCTCCCCGGCCGGCGGAGCCGCGCAGGGCCCGCCCGAACACGGGCGGGAAAAAGGCCGTCAAGGATCACCGAAGAGTGTCAATCGGAATGCGCGGGCGATGCCGTGCGAAACCGGACCATCTCCCTGGTGAGACGGGCGAATGCCTCCTAGCGGACCCCCGTCTTCGGGCCCCGCGAAGATGTGCCAGAGTTGCCACATCCGCCCTGTCAGCACGTACCGTACGGCAGCACAGGTGGACCAGGTGGGACCAGGTGGGGCAGCGGGAAGGGGCAGCCGGTTTGACCACGCACACACCGCAGGCGGCGCAGGCCGTCACGCTGCCCACGACGCTGGACGAAGCGGTGGCGGCACTCGCGACCATGCCCGCCGCCGTGCCCGTGGCGGGCGGCACCGACCTGATGGCCGCCGTCAACTCCGGCCAGCTCAGGCCCGCCGCGCTGGTCGGCCTCGGCAAGATCAGCGAGATCCGCGGCTGGCAGTACCAGGACGGCCACGCCCTGCTCGGCGCCGGCCTCACCCACGCCCGGATGGGCCGCCCCGACTTCGCCGCCCTGATCCCCGCGCTCGCGGCCTCCGCGCGCGCGGCCGGCCCGCCGCAGATCCGCAACGCGGGCACTCTGGGCGGCAACATCGCCTCGGCCGCCCCCACGGGGGACGCGCTTCCGGTGCTGGCCGCCCTGGAGGCGACACTGATCATCGCGGGACAGGGCGGAGCCCGCCGGGAGATCCCGGTGTCGCATCTGCTGGCCGGCATGGAGATGCTGCGCGCCGGCGAACTCATCGGCTACGTGCGCGTGCCGCTGCTGCACGCCCCGCAGGTCTTCCTCAAGGCGACCGGCCGCACCGGTCCCGGGCGCGCCGCCGCCTCCGTCGCCCTCGTGCTCGACCCCGCCCGGCGCGGAGTCCGGTGCGCCGTCGGCGCCATAGCGCCGATGCCGCTCAGGCCCCTGGACGCCGAGCAGTGGGTCGCCCGGCTGATCGACTGGGACAACGGCCGCGCGATCGTCCCGGAGGCGCTCAGCGCGTTCGGCGAGTACGTCGCCGCGGCCTGCATCCCCGACCCGGCTCCGGCCGGGGACGGCTCCGTACCGCAGCATCCGCCCGCCGTACTGCACCTGCGGCGCACCGTCGCCGCGCTGGCCCGACGAGCACTGGGGAGGGCGCTGAAGTGACCGACGACCAGCACGGAGAGGGCATGCCCCAGAGCGCGGGCCGCTGGGACCCGCTGCCCCAGGGCGACTACGACGACGGCGCCACCGCCTTCGTGAAGCTCCCCGAAGGGGGCGTCGACGCCCTCCCGCTCGCCGCGCCCGGTCACGGCTATGTGCCGCCGCAGATCACGGTGACCCCGGCCACCACCGCGGGCACCGACCCGGCGGCCACGGGCTCCTGGACGATGCCCGCCGCGCCCGCCGACGGCGTCCAGTGGCCCGACCCGAACGCGGTGCCCCACGGCACCGGGGACGACCGGTTCACGTACAACCCCGGTGCCACCGGGCAGTGGGCCTTCGAGGAGACGGGGGCGGCGGACGCCGCGCACGCGACTCCGGCGCCGGGCCACGACGTCACCGGGCAGTGGTCGATCCCGGTCGCCGGTGGCGACCTCCCGGACGAATCGGGTGAGTTCACCACGTCGTCCCTGGTGGAGCAGTGGGGCGGCACCCCACCGGCCACCCTCCCCGGCGGCGCCTCCGCGCCCTGGGCCACGGAGGCGGCGGGCCGGCCCTGGGGCCGGCCGTCGGACACGGCGGACCAGCCGGCGGAGCCGCACGCGGCAACGGACGCGGCAACGGACGCGGCAACGGGACACGACGCAGGGCGGTCCGGACACCCCGGACACCCCGGACACCCCGGACACCCTGGGCAGCCCGCGGAGGACGGGCATGGGTACGGGCGGCCGACGGGGCCCGCCTACGACCGGCCGATGGGTGACGGACAGGGGTCCGGGCACAGCCAGTCGGTGGGCGACGGGCACGAGCAGCCGGACGCGTTCGAGGGCGCTCACGAGCAGCGGGTGACGCACGGCGGGGAAGCGCCGGGTGCGCACGCGCCGGAGCGGTTCGCGCCGGATCCGCAGGGCGTGGAGTCGCACGGGGCGGGGGCGCGCGTATCGGATCCGCACGCGCCGGATCAGGACGCCGCCGGGCCGCACGTTCCCGAGCCGCACGCCCCCAGGACGCACGAGCCGGAATCCCACGCACCGAAATCTCACGCACCGGAATCCCACGTACAGGATCCCTACGCCCCGCAGGCGCACGCGTCGGGGACGTACGCAGGGGAGCGGTCCGCGCCCGAGGCGCACGCGCAGGCGGAGCCGCACCCGAGCGGGCACGCGCCCGAGCAGCCCCATGGGCACGCCTTCGAACAGCGCTACCCGGACGCTTCCGACCAGCCTCACGGACACACCTCCGAGCGGTCCGCCGCCGAGGCGTACGCGGACGCGCCCGCCGAGTCCGCCGGGGACGCCTCACAGCCCGCCCACGGGCCCGGTGAGGCCGTGGAGGCGGCAGAGCGCGCCCAAGAGGCCGCGGAGGCCGTGGAGGCCGCTGAGAGGGCCGCCGAGGCCACCGTGGAGCACGTCTCGGGCGACGCGACGGACACCGAGCCCGGGCTGGACGCCGCCGAGGAGGCCGCCGCCGCCCCGGAGGCGGGCGACGAGGCACCTCCGCCGTCGGGCGAGGAACACCCCCTGGCCTCCTACGTCCTGCGCGTCAACGGCGTGGAACGCCCCGTCACCGACGCCTGGATCGGCGAGTCGCTGCTCTACGTGCTGCGCGAGCGGCTCGGCCTCGCGGGCGCCAAGGACGGCTGCTCGCAGGGCGAGTGCGGGGCCTGCAACGTCCAGGTCGACGGACGGCTCGTCGCGTCCTGCCTGGTCCCGGCCGTGACCGCGGCCGGCAGCGAGGTCCGTACCGTCGAGGGACTCGCCGTCGACGGGCAGCCGTCGGACGTGCAGCGGGCGCTCGCCAGGTGCGGCGCGGTGCAGTGCGGCTTCTGCGTGCCGGGCATGGCGATGACCGTGCACGACCTGCTGGAGGGCAACCCCGCGCCGAGCGAGCGGGAGACCCGGCAGGCGCTGTGCGGAAACCTCTGCCGCTGCTCCGGCTACCGGGGCGTCGTGGAGGCGGTCAAGGAGGTCGTCGCGGAGCGCGAGGCACACGCCGCGGCGGACACTGAGTCGGACGCGGACGAGCCGCGTATTCCGCACCAGGCGGGTCCGGGCGCCGGCGGCGTCAACCGCTCGGCGTTCGAACCGGCCGAGCACGACCAGATGTTCGGACACCGGCACGGACCCGGACCCGCACAGGGACCCGGGCAGGGACCCACCGGACAGGGACAGGACGGAGGCCAGGCGTGAGCAACGAAGCCGCCACCGCGACCACCACCGCCGCGGAGGCAGCACCCGCCCCCGAGCCGATCCCGCACGGCCTCGGCGCGTCCCTGCCGGCCGTCGACGCCCGCGCCAAGACCGAGGGCACCTTCCCGTACGCGGCCGACCTGTGGGCCGAGGGCCTGCTGTGGGCGGCCGTGCTGCGCTCCCCGCACCCGCACGCGCGCATCGTGTCCATCGACACGTCCCACGCGCGCGAGATGCCCGGCGTACGGGCCGTCGTGACCCACGAGGACGTGCCCGGCACCCCGGTGCACGGCCGGGGCAGACCCGACCGTCCGGTGTTCGCCTCCGAGGTCGTACGCCACCACGGCGAGCCCATCGCGGCGGTCGCCGCCGACCACCCCGACACCGCGCGGATGGCCGCGGCCGCCGTCATCGTCGAGTACGAGGTACTCGACCCGGTCACCGACCCCGAGCAGGCCTTCGAGGCCGAGCCGCTGCACCCCGACGGCAACCTGATCCGGCACATCCCGCTGCGCCACGGCGACCCGGAGGCGGCCGGCGAGATCGTCGTCGAGGGCCTGTACCGCATCGGACGCCAGGACCCGGCCCCCATCGGCGCCGAGGCCGGTCTCGCCGTGCCGCGGCCCGACGGCGGCGTCGAGCTGTACGTGGCCTCCACGGACCCGCACACCGACCGCGACACCGCCGCCGCCTGCTACGGCCTGGAGGCGGAGCGCGTGAAGGTCGTCGTCACCGGCGTCCCCGGGGCCACCGCCGACCGCGAGGACCAGGGCTTCCAGCTCCCGCTCGGCCTGCTGGCGCTGAAGACCGGCTGCCCGGTGAAGCTCACCGCCACCCGCGAGGAGTCGTTCCTGGGCCACGTGCACCGGCATCCCACCCTCCTGCGGTACCGCCACCACGCCGACGCCGAGGGCAGGCTGGTGAAGGTGGAGGCGCAGATCCTGCTCGACGCGGGCGCGTACGCGGACACCTCGTCGGAGGCGCTGGCCGCCGCCGTCTCGTTCGCCTGCGGCCCGTACATCGTCCCGAACGCCTTCATCGAGGGCTGGGCCGTCCGTACCAACAACCCGCCCTCCGGCCATGTGCGGGGCGAGGGCGCGATGCAGGTGTGCGCCGCCTACGAGGCGCAGATGGACAAGCTGGCGAAGAAGCTGGGCGTCGACCCGGCGGAGCTGCGCCTGCGCAACGTGATGGCCACGGGGGACGTCCTGCCGACCGGCCAGACGGTGACCTGCCCGGCGCCGGTCGCCGAACTCCTGCAGGCGGTCCGGGACTTCCCGCTCCCTCCGCTGCCGATGGACACGCCCGAGGACGAGTGGCTGCTGCCCGGCGGCCCCGAGGGCGCGGGCGAACCGGGCGCGGTGCGCCGGGGCGTCGGCTACGGGCTGGGCATGGTGCACATGCTGGGCGCGGAGGGCGCGGACGAGGTCTCCACGGCGACCGTCCGGGTCCAGGACGGCGTGGCGACGGTGCTGTGCGCGGCGGTCGAGACCGGCCAGGGCTTCACCACGCTGGCCCGGCAGATCGTCCAGGACACCCTCGGCATCGACGAGGTCCACGTGGCCCCCGTCGACACCGACCAGCCGCCCGCCGGACCGGGCTCCCGCGGCCGTCACACCTGGGTGTCGGGCGGCGCGGTGGAACGCGCGGCCAAGATGGTCCGTACGCAACTGCTGCAACCCCTGGCGCACAAGTTCGGCATGTCCACGGAGCTGCTCCAGATCACCGACGGCAAGATCACCTCGTACGACGGAGTGCTGTCGACCACCGTCACCGAGGCGATGGACGGCAAGGAGCTGTGGGCGACCGCCCAGTGCCGGCCGCACCCGACGGAGCCCCTGGACGAGGCCGGCCAGGGTGACGCCTTCGTGGGCCTCGCCTTCTGCGCGATCCGCGCGGTGGTCGACGTCGACATCGAGCTGGGCTCGGTGCGCGTGGTCGAGCTGGCGCTCGCCCAGGACGTCGGCCGGGTGCTGAACCCGGCCCAGCTGGCGGCGCGCCTGGAGGCGGGCGTCACGCAGGGCGTGGGCATCGCGCTCACCGAGAACCTGCGCAGCGCACGCGGCCTGATCCGCCACCCCGACCTCACCGGCTACGCCCTGCCGACGGCCCTGGACGCCCCCGACATCCGGATCGTGAAGCTGGTCGAGGAACGCGACGTGGTCGCCCCCTTCGGCGCGAAGGCGGTCAGCGCGGTACCGGTGGTGACCTCTCCGGCGGCGATCGCCTCGGCGGTCCGCGCCGCGACGGGCCGCCCGGTGAACCGCCTCCCGATCCGGCCGCAGGCCGCGGTGGTGACGACGCAGTGACCGGGGCGGGGCCCGAGCGGCCGAACCGGCCGAGTACCGGGAAGCGCCGGCCGGCAGTCCTGGTGGGACGAGAGCGGTCATCCGGATGAGAGCCGGCCGCGGCCGCGGCCGGAGTCACGGTGGTTCGGGTGACGTCGGCGGGGTGCGGTGACGGTGGGAGTGAGAGGGAGGGTTCCGCCGAGGAGCTGATCAAGGCGGCGGAACACTGGCGGGGGAATCCGTCCGGTCCGGGGACGCGGCGAGGGCCGCGCAGACTCTCACCGGGGTGAAGGAGTTCTCGTCGTCCGACGCCGGTGACACGCTGCCGGAAGCCGCGCGGACCCTCCATGACACATACGCGGCGGCGTACCGCGTGTCGAGAAGCACCGCCATCGCGATCCGGGCGTCGAGGAGCGACGGCGAGGGCGAGGGGGACGAGGACGGCGACGGGGCGAGGCCGACCTGACCCTGCTCCGCTCGGCGACCCTCGCGCTGGTGACGGCACTCGGCTGTGCGGACAGCGGCGGGCTGCCGGAAGCGGCCGGCTGAGCCGGGAGCCATCCGTCGGCCTGCGTCATGACGCAGGATCCGGGCCCCGCCGTCGTCCTCGTCACCGGCGTCATGGCCGGGAGGGAACGAGCCAGGTGGTTCGAGCGTCTTCTGGTGCGGGAGCGTGTGGTCCGCGGGCGTTGTCAGTGGTGCCGCGTAGTGTTCTGGGCAGTGGGGGACGGCTGCCGGACCTGGCCGGCTGTGCGTGCTCTGCGCGGGGACTGTGGGCACGTACAACGGGGGAACACATGGGCACGACCGACGTCTGTCCGGCGACGATCACGCTGACCGGGGCCGAGCTGGACCGGTACATCGCACACGGGACGACGCGCCGCTGGCTGACAGGCCCCGGACTCGCGGGCGACGGCGGCCAGTTCAGCTTCGCGGTACCGCGCGGAGCGGGCCTGCGGACGGCGGCGGCCTCGAAGGGCGACCCCGACCGGCTGCTCGTGCGCGACCTGCGGGACCTGCGGGCTGTGCGGGCTCAACTGGTCACAGGCGGGTCGGCGGGCCCCGGCGGCCTGGACACGGAGTCGGTCGTGCTGGACGGCGTGACCGGTGAGCTTTCGGCGATGTCGGGCTTTCCTCACCGCCCCGATGTGATGGCCGCCCGCCCGCTTGCTCCCTCGCTCGCGACACTGACGCGGTTCGCCGCGGTGGCGGACGAACTGGCGTGCCTGCGCGGCCGGTTCGCCGCGTATGCGGGACGGCTGGGGCCGAAGGCGGTCGCCCAGGCTTCCCGGCAGCTGCTGGCGGTGTTCGAGGACGGCACGAGCGGCGAGCCGGCCCCGTTCCGGAAGATGGCGGCCCTGATCCGCCCGCTGTCGCTGGTGGCGGGCCCCGGCACGGACTCGGGTCTGGCACTGCGGTTCCCGGCCCGGCTGCTGGACCAGGAGTTCGGTCAGGGCAGAGTGGCGCGTTTCGAGGACGTCGACTTCCCCACGACTCTCACGCACGAGCCGACCCGCCGCTTCCTCAGCGGGGTCGGCCTGCCGGAGCACGGCTACCTCTTCCACCTGGACACGGACATGCCGCTGCCGACGCTGGCCGAGCACTACGCCGAGAGGGGCCAGTCGATCGAACTCCCGGACCGGGCCGATCGGTTGGTACGCGTCGGGCATCTCGTCGAGGGCAACAGCCTGGTCATCGACGGCGCGACGGGCGCGGTCCTGAACTGGAACGAGCTCGACGCCACCCTCTACCCGCTGAACACCGACGTCTCCACCCTGGCCCTCACCCTCTGGCTGCTCCACCGCGAGCGGGCGATCGACAAGGACCTGGCCCACGAGCTGACGACGGACACGTACGACCAGCTGGCGATGACGATGATCCAGGTGCTGGCGAGCCTGGACTCGACGGAGTCGAAGGCGGGACCCCTGGCGGGACCCACCGCGGCGGCGACAGCCGGGACACTCGCCGGGACGGCAGCCCGAACCGACTGGCACTACTGGACGGCACGGTTCCAGGACGAGGCGGGTGGGGTGCTGTGACCGGCACGGGACACCCGGACATCGCCGTCCGCCCGGCCGACCCCGGCGACTGACCCGCCGTGGCCGAACTCCGCCGGCGGTGGATCGTGCGTAACGGCGCCACCCCGCAGGGACTCGACCGCGAGGCCTGGCTTCGAGAACTCGCCGCGCCTGCTGCAGGTCCGCGTCACCGGGCCGACGTCCTGATCCGGACGAGGCGGGTCTTCTTCGGAGGCCGTGGCGGGATTCGAACCCGCGTAACTCGCTTTGCAGGTTTGTCCGGGCCGGTCAGAGCATGATCCAGAGTTGTTCACCCGCGTTCGAACCCGTACTTGAGGCGTGATCGCCGGTGCATGGTGAACGGCTTTGGACGGTCGCGTACGGGGATGAACGAGACGGAAACTGAGAC
Organism: Streptomyces sp. NPDC003011; assembly: GCF_053591515.1. NCBI lineage: Bacteria > Bacillati > Actinomycetota > Actinomycetes > Kitasatosporales > Streptomycetaceae > Streptomyces > Streptomyces sp. NPDC003011. The sequence goes on along the minus strand of NZ_JBSFTY010000073.1, from coordinate 32,792 downwards.
GGAACCAGGACCGCTGGCCTGTGAGGAACTGCGTACAACGCATGGATGCCACAGGTAGGTTGGGGCGGGGAGACCATCGAGAAAGGTGGTCTAGTGCACGGTTCCACTGTCGCCACAGTGATCGTCACGGTGTTCGGGGTCGCCGCCCTTGTCTTGGTGAACCTCCGGGCCTTGTTCGCTGAAGCGGCGCGCACTTTGCGTGCTTGGAAGACCCTTCGTCGGGTGTGGCGAGAGACGGAGGAGTCCAAGGACTGATAGGTGACGCACGTGTGGCCCACCTCTTCACGGGTGGGCCACACGTGCTTGGCTTCTGAGGTGGTGCCGTCGCCCCATGGCGATGGTCGGTGCCATGCTCTGAACAAGTCCTCCGATGCCCTGCGAGGGTTGCCAGTTGCGGCCGATACTGATGCAGAGGCCAATAGGGGAGGGACATGGAAACGTTCGACCTGAGTCGACTGACGGACTTCGACTTCGAAGCTGTTTGCAAGGATCTGCTTGAAGAAGAGCTCGGCATGAGACTTGAGCTCTTCGCCGCCGGCGCGGATGGAGGTGTCGACCTGCGTCACCTCTCCTCGGCAGGAGAGTCGCTTATCGTGCAGTGCAAGCACTGGCACAGGTCTGGACGTGCAAAACTGATCGAGCACATTGCGAATGCCGAAGCGGCGAAAGTGGCGAGACTGAAGCCTCAGCGGTACATCCTCGCGACATCAGTTTCCCTCACTAAAGGCGCCAAAGACAAGCTATTCGAGATTCTCAAACCCCATGTGAAAACCCCCAGCGATATCTATGGAAAGGAAGAAATAGACGCTCTTCTGCGCAAACGCGATCACGTAGTCCGCAGGCACCTGCGCCTGTGGCTCACGAGCGCTTCAGTCCTCAATACGCTACTGGCCAAAAATGTGGTGACGCGTTCCCAAGCGTTGGCTCAAGACTTCGATAGCACGCTTCGGACCTATGCCGTCAACCCTAGCTATGAAAAAGCCCTGGAACTCCTTGAGAGTAAACATGTATGCGTAGTCGCAGGAATCCCCGGAATTGGCAAGACGACGCTGAGTCAAGTTCTCAGTGCGCACTACATGGCCATGGGGTATGAGCTTGTGGAGATATCGGAGGATTCTGACGAGGCGAATCACCTGTGGAATGATGAGCTGAACCAAATCTACTATTACGATGACTTCCTCGGGCAAACCACGTTCGATGAGAAACTTGGGAAGAATGAGGATAGTCGACTTCTCTCGCTGATGAAGCGAGTCTCGAAGAGTCCAAATAAGCGCTTCATTCTCACGACTCGCGAATATATTCTCGCTCAGGCTAGGCAGCGATACGAGCGCCTCGACAGGCACTCGTTCGACATGTACACCTGCGTCATCGATCTAGCAGACTACACGTACCAAGCTAGAGCATCCATTCTCTATAATCACGTCTACAATTCGGCGCTTCCTCAGACCGTAAAACAGTCATTCGCAGACGCCGAAGTGTATCGCCCGATTATCCAGCATCGGAACTTCAACCCGCGAATTATCGCTGTCACGCTCGCAGAGTCCGAACTGCTCTCAGGTGTTCGCGAATCGCTAGCTAGCGACATCATCGCTAATCTCGAAGACCCGCACCGAGTTTGGGATCATATCGTCAGAAATCAGCTAGGTGAAACTGACGTGAAGCTACTCAAACTCATCCTTTCCTTCATGTCGGATATTCGCCTGGACGACTTGCAAGAACTCTGGATGGAGTGCGGCGAGCCTTTGCGTGGCCTGCGTAGTGCGCTGGGTGTCCTTGATGGGACCATGCTGAGAAGCGTGCATGAGTACGGGGCCGTGTACGTCGGATTCCACAACCCATCCGTCCGTGACTACCTGGTGAACTATGTGCAATCGGACATGGGTGAGGTTATTTCACTCATCTCCCTAGTAAAGAGGTACGAACAGCTGGAAGCCCTCTGGCTTGTATTCCCTGCTCCGGGTGGGGGCCCTATGGCTGAGACCTATAGGAAACGTCGCGAGCAGATTGAACAAGTTGCATGCACGGTCTTCCATGCTGAGCCCGTCAATCTCCGACCTCCGCACCGAAAGGACTATGTGCGTCGCTCCTGGCTGTGCCTGGAAATGGGCCTTGACCTTGATTCGGGGATCATCCGGGAATTGGCTCTTGACACGGCTGCCGATGCAGACACCGTGCTGAACGCCTCTGGGTCGACGGATCTTCATGCACTTCTGCAGACCCTGGCTCGATCGAAGACGCCGAGGGCCGAGGAGGTTCTCTCTGACTGCATATCTTGGGCCGTCGAATGGATTATGGGAGATCTAAGCGACTGGAACTTGATCGAAGAAGCGGAAGACTTTCTACGTGGAATTGATCACTACGATCCCGGGATCGAGGTTGCGGAGGCTTTGCAGCGGTTGGATTCGGTGCGCGATGACTATGCCGAAGCGGCCTTCGAAGATTGGGCGCAAACTCACCGCGACCCCGTAACCTCTGGGTCGGAAATGAAGGAAGTCATCGAGTATTACCAAGCTGACGGCTCGACTGCGCCATTCGACATGAGCGAGTACGACGCGGTGTTGCAACGCTTGGACGAGTTTGACTCGGAACACCAGACGCCCTTTGTTCCTCCGGGGAAACCGGGTTCCGGACTCACATGGAATGCGGCAAGAGAGGTGGAAAGCATGATGCAAACCCTTCGGGAATCGTCTGATTGATCAGGTGCCCCTCGGGCTGTAATTCAGACTCGTTCAGTCGCTTTGAATTTGGTTCGTCCTGGCGCCGGGTTGTGAAGGGCTTCAGACAGTCCGGTGCGGAGCGGCCTTGCCCACGGTGGTGTCCTGACCTGCATGCCGCCGACGTGCGACCCTTGGCATCGAGCGACGGAGCGACGCGAGAGGAACCGAAGTGCCGAAGGCCAGTCCACGCGGAACCTACCTGGTCATTGCTGAAGCGCTGCGGAAAGAGATCAAGGAGGGTGAGCCCCTGCCGTCTGAGGCGGCACTCACGAGTTCGCATGGCGTCTCGCGCAACACCATCCGTCGCGCACTCAAGGCCCTCGAAGCTGACGGCGTGGTTGAGTCCGCGCCTGGGATCGGATGGCGCCCTGCCCGGAGCGGTGATCGGCGATCCTTGGACGAACGGATGGTGGACGTGATCACCGAGGATTCGCTGTCGGTGGGCGACGCGTACCCGTCTGAAGCGAAACTGTGCGAGCGGTTTGGTGCGTCCCGAACTGCCGTACGGCGCGTCCTCGCACAGATGGAAGGGAACGGCTTGCTCGCCACTGTTCACGGAAAGGGGCGCACGGTACGTGCCCTCCCGACTCCCACCGCGCGGCCGTAGTCTTGGCCGACATGGGACTGACTGAGTGGGCCTACCGGCTCTCCGAGACGATGCTGTCCGAACCGCTGCCACGCCGCTGGGCACATTCCCTCGGGGTCGCCAAGCGTGCTCGCTCCCTGAGCCCCATCCTTGGCAACGACGCGGAGCTACTGGAGGCCGCCGCCGTGCTGCATGACGTCGGGTACTCGCCGGCCATCGCCACCACAGGCTTTCACCCGTTGGACGGCGCGCGATTCCTTCGAGACCAGGAACGAGGAGACGAACGGGTGGTGCGTCTCGTGGCGCACCACTCTTGCGCTCTCCTTGAAGCCGAGGAACGGGGACTGAGGCAGGACCTGGAGGACGAGTTCCAGCTAGAGCGCCCGGACCTGGTCGACGCGCTCCTTTACTGCGACATGACGACAACGCCGGACGGGACGCAGACCACGCCAGCCGAAAGGCTGGACGAGATCGTGCAGCGGTACGGCCCGGACACGATCGTAGGACGGTTCATCCAACGCGCAGCCCCCGAGATCCATGCAGCGTCGAAGCGTGTCGGGGAGCGGATGGCGGACGCCTCCGTTGGTGGTCAGCCGATGTAGGGCTCTCGCCGCGCATCATCGAGACCGTGCCGGATGCGCAACATCATCGAAGGGTGGATGTCCAGCCGGTCAAGGTCCGCCGGATCAATCCAGCGGACTTCTTTCGATTCGCTGCTTGTCCGTAGGGAACCGCCGACCGGGTGAGCTCGGAAGCAGATGGAGAACTGTTGCCGGACCTCGCCGTCGTCGTACGCCAACACGTGCTCGGGGTCGGTGTAGAGCCCGACGATGTTGTCTACCTCAACGTCGATACCGGTCTCTTCCCGTACCTCACGAACGACCGTATCCGCGATGCGCTCGCCAATGTCGTGGCCACCACCGGGCAGGGCCCAAAGGTCGTTGTCGGTCTTGTGGATGAGCAACAGCCGCCCCGCATCGTCCCGAACAACCGCCGTCACCGACGGGATCACCGAGTTGGCCTTAGGGGCGTGCGGGTCGCGGAAGTAGTCAATCCGGCTCATCAGTGTGTGCCTTCCCAGTCGGCGGGTGACGAGATCGGACGGGCCGACTGCCACACCTTTTCAACGCTCTCAGCGTAGGCGTCGAAGAGTTCACCGCCGGGGACGCGCCGCAGATGGAGCACGGGAGCCATGTAGGCGCCGACCCCGAAGAGGTGGCCGTTCGCCAGCATCTCGTCATCGGCCCGGTAGATCGAGTTGTAGAGCGTGGTGCCGTGCAAGCGGAACTCGACACCCGGGAGACCAAAGAGCGGGGCGTAGTTGATGAGGGCGTTGCGAATCTTGCCCGCCATCGCGGCGCCGATCCCTTCGTCCTCGCCCCTCACGGCCACGGCCGGCGACTCGGGTTCTCCCAGCATGAAGCGGATGGGCACTCCGTCGGCCGCCTTCTCCTTCACGATGCGGTGAAACGTCGCGTCCTCGGTGAGCCAGAACCCCGAGTACACCAGTAGGTCAAACTGCCGCGTCGCCTTGGAGTACAGGTTCGTCCAAAGGGTCTGCATCACGACGGACCGGTGCGGATACAGCCTGACCAACTCCGCGTTGCCGGTGGCGGTCACCTCGGCCGACGTTCGTTCGTCCGGCCAGAGGTACGAGACTTCGCACTTCAGAAGTGAGGCGGTCGCGTACTGGAAGCGGCGATACGGCTTGCGCTCCGGGTCGTTGATCCAGCGTTCGACTGTCTTGGCCGCGACACCGAGACGTTCGGCGACCTCATCAAGGGTCAGGCCCAAGTCGACTATCGCGCCGCGCAGTCGCTCGTTCGCCACGTCCAACCTCCGCTCACTCGGGACGACTTGGTACGACTTCACGCTAGCTAAGAACGACCTGAGTCGTACAGGTGCGAAGTCGAGCGTCGCGGTCGCCGACGCCACTCTGTAGGTACATCGAGCGCGAGGGGCGCGCGAACTCAAACAGCCGAAGGGCTTGACGGGGCGAACTCCCCTCTGCAAGATGAGGAACACGTAATACATGTTCCTCTCGATCGGATCGCTTCGGCGACCCGGTCGAGCGCACGACAAGGGGCCCGGGACAGAGCGGGCCGAGGGACCCGGACCCCTGGTCAACCGGAGGGCTTAGACCGAAAGGTCACGTCTCCATACGCCTGAAACGGGAGCCCGTGTTCCCGAAGGAGACAGCGCACCACCTCGCATCACAGCCCCACTGCTTCGCAGCGGTGGCCCGTGTTTCCGGCGCGGCGGCACTCCCGGACAGGACAGCCCGCCGCGCCTGGTCTCCCGTCCCGACGTTCCAAGGAGAGATCCACCATGCGTATGCGCACCTTCGTCGCCGGTCAGGAAGCGCACGGCGACATCGAATTCGCGGAACTGGCGCTCGGTATCGACGTCGACCTGTTCCGGGGCCCGCTGGAGTCCGAGACGGACGGCGAGCGTGCCGCCCGTGAGGACGCGGCCCGTGACATCCTCGCCGACCTGCGCGCGGAGGCGGAGGCCGGTGACGAGATCGCCGGTTGGGACGCCCTGTACGCCGACGCGCTGACGCGTACGGTGCCGTTCCTGCGTGCCGTTCGCGGCCACCGGTCGGGGACGGGGGAAGCGGCATGAGCGAGACACGCAAGCCTCTGACGAAGGTTCAGATCGGTGTCCTGACGGCCGCGTTCGTGCCCATGCTCGCCACGGGCGTGATCGGCGGTATCGGTACGTACAGCAACATCGGGCACGCCTACGGCACCGGTACCGCCCTCGGTGCCCTCGGTGCCGGTGAGGGTGCCACGGCCGTTCTCGCCCTGGTTCTGCTGGGACTGACCATGTTGGGGCAGTCCTCGCCCCGTGTCGTACGGATCGGGCTGTGGGCACTGCCGGCCGCCGCCGCCGTCATGGGCGCCATGGCCGCGCCGGACCCGGGACGGACCGTGATCTACGCCCTGACCCCGATGGGCATGTCCGTGTCGGCGGAGGGCATGGCGTTCCTTGCCCGCCGGATCGTCGTCCACACCGACGGCCGCGACGCGGAGAACGAGCGGCGCACCGCCGACATCGTGCAGGCCCTCGCCTACCACCGGGCGCGCGCCGCACACCACCCGGTCGACCGGGTGCGGAAGCGGTCCGATCGGGCGTCGTGGCGTCTGGCCCGCAAGGTCGGGGTCGGGGATGCCGCGCTCGGATCGAGGCTGATGGATGTCCAGCGCGACCGGATCGCGGACGGTGCGGATGCCGCGCTCGCGTCGATGTTCGGCGGTACGGCCCCCGCCCTCGCGCCGGTTCCTGACGTGGACGCGAATGCGGAGGAATCTACCGAGACCATGAGGAATCGGTCTATGGCTGACCTGCGGGAATCGACCCCGGCGCCGTCGGTGGTGCTGACCCGCTTGTCCGCACCCGATCCGGTGGCGGTCGACTTCATGAAGTCGACTCTTCCCTTCAAGCCTGCCCCGGCGCTCGCCTCGCCGGCCGGGCGGCGGGCGGTGGCGGTCGACTCCCCCCGATCCCGTCGGGCGACCGGCCGGGTTCCCGACGTGGCCCGGTCGCCCCGACCGAAGCGCACGGCGGATCAGTTGCTCGCTGAGGCCCGCACCGCGACCGCCGATTGGCCGGACAGCCGGATCACGGCGGAGGGCATCCGCCGTGAACTCCGTACCTCGCCGGCGAACGCGCGGACGCTGCGGGACACGATCCTCGCCGAACGTGCCGCCGACGGCGGTAAGGCCGCGTGAAGCGGCTGACCCTCGCCGACTGCTTCGACCCGGACGGCGAGCGCTTCGGTATCCCCACCTACCCGTGGCGATACGCCCCCGACGACTTGGCCACCCGCCGCCAACTCCGCACACGTGGACTGCGCCCGGGTGGTCAGGACATCGCGGCACAGATCCTCCGGCCGCGCCGTCGGCGCGAACCGTTGACCGCGTACCTGTACCGGGTCGACCTCGCCCGTCCGGTGCGGCCGATGACTCCGGCGAGGTGGGTAGCGCTCGCCAAGGCCAATGCCGCCCGCCGCCGTTGTCCCGAGTGCGGCCGGGACGCCGGATACGTGATCCCCACCTCGCTCGGAGCCTGTGTGACCTGCGCCTTTCCCGAGGAACAGCGCGCCGCTTGAACTACCCCGAACCCGGGTCCGGCCGCCCACCTTCCACAGCAAGCCGGCCGGACCCTTCGACTCCCGAAGGAGTGCGTACATCGTGACGGAAACCACCGCCTTCCCGCCCCCGGAGGACCCGGAGGGCACCGAACAGCCGACGGCCGACATCGTGCCGTTCCCGCTGAAGAAGAAGACCGACCCCGCCGACCCGGCCGCGCCGACCGGCGAGGGCGCGGTGAAGCCGGGGGAGTGGGAGGCCGAACTCCCCGACACCGACGACCCGGAGGCCGACGGCCTGAGCGAGGGGGCGCCGGTCGACCCGCCGCGCGAGGTCTACCCGCCCTCGGTCGCGGAATGGATGGAGGCCAGGGACAAGGCCCGTATGCCGGTGCTGCCGGACTGGGTGAAGCTCCCTGACCAGCGCACGGCGGTCCGCAAGTGGGCCGTGAGGCACTACTCCGCTGTAGTCGGCTACCACGCCGTGCGCCTGCCGCTGGTCTACACGCCGAAGATCTGCATGTACTCGCCGCGCGGCGCGTGGCGGTGGTCTACCGCGATCGGCCGGTGGGTGTTCGACGCGGAGGGCAAGGGCTTGCGGCTCGCGTCCGTGGCCAACGAGGACGCGGCGGAGTACCTGAAGCTGTCCCGGCAGCGCAACGACCGCGTCCGGCTGCGGGGGATCGTCGCGACGATCGCCGGTTTCGTCGGTCTGGCCGCCGCGCTGACCCTGTACGTCATGGCGCCGTCGTGGCTGCTCATGCTGGCCATGGCGACGCTGGCCACCACCCTCGGTGTGGTCGGGGCGCCGGCGGACCGGCCGCTCATCGACATGGCCAAGGTGACGTTCCGCAAGCGCAAGCTGTCCTCGGACATCGTTATCCGCGCACACGAGGCGGCCGGGCTGACCACCAAGGATCAGACGATTGCCTTCCCGCGACCGATCGGCCGGGACGGGGACGGCTGGCGCGTGATCGTGGATCTGCCGTACGGCAAGACGTTCGAGGACGCGATGAAGGCTCACGCCCGTCTCGCCTCCGGTATGGACATCGCCCCCACTCAGCTCTTCCTCGACAAGGACGAGACGAGCGGGCGGCGGGTGTCGTACTGGATCGCCGACCGTGACCCGCTCGCCGTCCCGTCGGGCAAGTCCCCGCTGCTGGGGGCGACGCGGGTGGACTTCTGGAAGCCGTTCCCGTGGGGTGTCGACGAACGCGGCAACCCGGTCATGGCCACCATGCTGTGGCTGTCTCTGCTGGTAGGCGCCGTGCCGCGTCAGGGCAAGACGTTCTCAGCCCGCACGATCGCACTCGCCGCCGCGTTGGACCCGTACGTGCGCCTGTACGTGTTCGACGGCAAGGCGTCGCCGGACTGGCGCAAGTTCGCGTTGGTCGCGCACCGCATCGGCTTCGGCATCGTCCCGAAGAACGGGGTCGACCCGGTGGGGCATCTGCTGACCTCGCTGCGGGAGTTGAAGGCGGATGTGGAGGACCGGTATCACCGGCTGTCGGAACTGCCGCTGCACGTCTGCCCGGAGGGCAAACTCACCCCGGAGATCAGCCGGGACAAGAAGCTGAACATGCCCCTGACGCTGTTCGTGGTGGACGAGGTGCAGGAGTACCTGACCCACCCCGAGCACGGCAAGGAAATCCTGTCCCTGATGGTCTACCTCGCCCGGGTCGCCCCCGCGGTTGGTGTCTCGGTGATGACGGCGACGCAGAAGCCGGACGACAAGGCGTGCCCGTCAGAGCTGCGTGACCAGCATCAGGCCCGGTTCGCCCTGCGGGTCGGCGCCTACCAGGTGTCGGACACGATCCTTGGTGCGGGGTCGTACTCGGAGGGGTTGGACGCGTCCAAGCTGCTGAAGTCCCACAAGGGCGTCGGTCTGCTCAAGGGCATGTCCGACGACTCCGGGATCGTGCGCACCTACCTCGCCGACGGCCGCGACGCCGAACGTGTCCTGACCAGGGCCGCCGCGTTGCGCGAGGCGGAGGGGACCCTGTCGGGTGACGCGGTCGGCGAGGTCCCGGCGGCGGAGACGTCCGCGACGATCCTTGACGACGTCGCGGCCGTGCTCGGCAAGGGCGAGACCAAGGTGTGGTCGGAAACGGTCGTGGACCGGCTTGCCGACCTGCGCCCGGACGTCTACGGCCCGTGGGCGGTGTTGGAGCCCAAGCCCAAGGCGGAAGCGCTCACCGCAGCGCTCAAGCCGTTCGGCATCGGCACGGGGCAGATCAGCCGGCGCATCGACGGCGAACAGGTCAACAAGCGCGGCATCAAGCGCGACGACATTGCCACCGCGATTACGGAGCGCAACCAGAAGCGGGACGCCGGATAGGTCTCACAGCCTGCTACCGGTAGCGGTAGACGTCGCTACCGGTAGCAACCCTGCTAGCGACCCAAACCGCCCCTGATCAGGCCGCTAGCACGTAGTGGCCGACCTGCGGAAACCCCCTCCCACCCCTCTGAGAGGCCCCCTGATGAGCCTTGCAGCGCTCGCTACCGCATTCCTACTGATAGTCACACTCGGTTACGTCGCCAAGTGCTGGCTGAGCCCGTTCGGGGACTGCCGCAAGTGCGACGGCATGGGCCACGACTTCAAGACCGACCGCAAGGGCACGACCAAGCGCGGCCGTGACTGCCGCCGCTGCGACGCCACCGGCAAGCGCATACGCGTCGGCCGCTGGATCTACAACCGCGCCGCGCGCACCTACCGCGCCGGCACCCGCTGACCCCGCCCGGGAGGCCCCGTGGACATCACCATCTCGCTCGTTCTGTTGCTCGCCGTCGGCGTCGCGCTGCTGCTGCGCTTCAAGGCCGTCGGTGCCGGTGCGGCCGTCGTCGTCGCGCTCTTCGGCTTCTACCTCGCCGGCACCGACGCGAGCGACACCGTCAACCAGCTCGTCACCGCCGTCACCGGCGCCCTCGCCGACGCCGGCCGCTAGAAGGGAGACCAGCACCGTGAACGAACCCACCGCGTACGGCCGTCCGGCCGGGCACGAGGTGGCGGCCGTGGAAGTCCACCGCCCCACCCCGATCGCCCCCGCGCACACCGCGCCGCTCGTACCCGTGCAGCCGGGCACCATCCCGGCCGTGACGAGCATCGTCCTGCCCGACGGCCGCGTCGTCACCGGCTACGCCATCGAGCCCGCCAAGCCCGAACCGGTCGCGCACAAGCCGGCCGTCTCCCGCGCGGCGGTGAACATCGCGCTCGGGGGTGTCGGGTTCCTCGCCGTGTGCGGCGGACTGCTGCTGCTCACCTCGTTCATCGCCGCCCTGACCGCCCTGATCACCCAGCTCGTCATCCTCGCCGCCGTCATCTTCGGCGGCTGGATCGCCGTGCAGGTGTTCAGCGCGAGCGGCCACGGCGGCGGGACGACGGTCAACATCCGCAAGGCCGTCATCAAGCGGAACAAGTTCTACGGCTGAGAAGGAGATCAACAGTCGTGATCCGACTGCGTATCCAGCGCACCGCGCTGCCACGCAACGCCCTGATCCTGACCGACACGCCCCGGCCCGACTGCCGTGACTGCGACGGCGTTGGCGGCATCCCGCACGACTACGGCGACCACAACGGCGAGTACGCCGGTACCGAGTGGGAGCCCTGCCCCTGCTGGACGGAGTGGCGCATGGTCCTGCTGCCGCTCCCGCGCCGATCCCGGTGGCTGCGTCGCCGCGACAACGGCCGTGACCCGTGGGGCCCTGGCGGCTACAGCGACGAACCGCCCTTCTAGCTCCGCCCGTGGGCGGCGGCACTCCCGGACAAGGACAGCCCGCCGCCCACGGTCTCCCAATCCCGACGTAGCAGAACAGGAGACCTTCAGCATGACACCTGACTGCACGACCCGGCTTCCCCTCGTCGAGAATCACCCTGACGGGAACCGCCTGCGGACCGCTCTCGCACTAGCGGCGGCCGGTGTCCCGGTCCTGCCGCTGCGGCGGGGCAAGGTCCCGTTCGGTAACTGCCGTTCCTGCAAGGACGGCGCCTGCGGCGGCCGACCCAACATGAAAGCGGCGGGACCCTGCCAGTGCCCGGCGCCGTGCCACGCGTGGGCCGCAGCGACCACCGACCCGCACATCCTCACCTCGCCCCTGTGGGCGCCGGTGTGGCGTGAGGCGGTGGCCGTCGCCTACCACCCCGGCGGGGCCGGGGTGACTGTGGTCGACCTGGACAACACGGCGGCCGTCGCCTGGGCCCGCGAGACCCTGCCCGCCACCCGCACCGTGCCGACGACGCGGGGCGAACACTGGATCTACCGGGGCGCCATGCCGTCGTCCAACGCGGTACGGCCGGGTGTCGACATCAAGTCCCTGACGCAGTACGCCCGTTGGCTCGGACCCGGAACCGGCCGTATGGCCGTTCTTCCGGCGGCCGTGCGCGCCCTGGTGGTGAAGGAAGACACCACCCCCGCCCGGGGGGAGGTGGCATCTTCCCTTCCCGCCCGCGCCACGTGGTCGCGGCAGGTGGCCATCGGGTGCCGCCACACCGAGCGCTACGTCCGCACCGGCCTGGAACGCGGCCTCGCCCTCGTACGGGCCCGCACCGAATCTGGCGCCGGATCACAGGCGTTCGGCGTCGCCCGGTTCCTCGCTGCACAGCACACCGCGTGTCCCGGACCGTGCGGACTCGCGGCGATCGGTGAGGAGATCGTGTCCGCCGCCGTCTCGGTGGGCGTCCCGGAGACCTACGCGCGCCGCGCGGTCGCCAACGGCCTTGAGACGGCTGTGGAGCGTGCGGCATGAACAAAGCATCCCGAACCCACACGAACGGCCCTCAGGGCGCCGTACAGGGCCCGCCACGGCCGACCGTGGGCGAACCGAAGGTCGCCGCCCGCAAGGGCGTCCTTTCTGCCGTTGGTTCTGGCCCGCAGACGGTCACCGTCACCGGCATCACCCCGGGTCTTCAGATCCAGTGCGAGGGCGTACCGGTCGCGGACTGGCTCTGTGCCTGTGGGCATCACGAACGCGCCCGGGGCCGTGCCGCCGTCATCAGGCTGACTGCCCGCGTTCGCGTCGGCGTCTGCCCCCACATCACCACCGCTGAAGGGAGGGCGGCCTCATGACTCCACAGCCTGTGGACAGCCCCGACCTGTGGGCCGGACTGCCCACCCTGGAAGACCCGCCCGGCGAGGACGAGGCGGCACCGGACGTGTGGGAGGACCCCATCCCTCTCACCGGTCGTCGGGAGCGTCCGCCGTTTCCCGCTCACGTCCTCCCTGCCTGGTTGGGAGAGTTCGTGGTGGCCGTCGCGGAGGAGACGCAGACCCCGGTGGACCTCGCCGGTTCGATCGCCCTCGCCGTGCTCGCCACGGCGGCCGGCGGCCGGTCGGTGGTCCACGTGCGCGGCAACTGGCGTGAGCCGACCAACCTCTACACGGTGGTCGCGCTCCCGCCCGCGAACCGCAAGTCGGCCGTCTTCGCGCTGTTGACCAACCCCCTGTATGAGGCGGAGAAGCAGCTCAAGACGGCTATGCAGCCCGTGATCGTGGAAGCGGAGTTGACGGCGCGGTTGGCCAAGGAAGCGGCGGACAAGGCCGCTGCCAAGGCCGCGTCCGCCGACGGCGACAAGCGGGATGAGATGGTGGCGACCGCCGTGGGCCTCGCGCAGACGGCCGACACGCTCACTGTCCCGGCCGAACCGGTGCTGTTGGCGGACGACTCGACACCCGAGACGGTCACCTCGCTCATGGCGGAACAGGGTGGCCGGCTGTCGGTGATGAGCGCTGAGGGCGGCATCTTCGACATCATCGCCGGCCGCTACTCGGGAGCTCCCAACATGGAAGTCTTCCTCAAGGGGCATGCCGGGGACCGGCTGCGGGTGAACCGGCAGACCCGCCGCGAGTACATCGACGCCCCCGCCCTGACCATCGGCCTGGCCGTACAGCCGGACGTCCTGAGGGACATCGGGAAGGTGAAGGGGTTCGAGGGACGCGGACTGCTGGCCCGCTTCCTGTACTCCCTGCCGGTGTCCACGGTCGGTGAACGCGAGATCATCACCGACCCGGTTCCCGAGCAGACGGCCGCCGCCTACACCACCCGGGTCATCGACCTCGCTCTGTCCCTGGCGGAATGGACCGACCCGGCCGTCATCCAGCTCACCCCGGAAGCGGACGCGGCGCTGATCGCCTATCAGAAGCGCATCGAACCGCAGCTCAAGGCACGCGGCGGCAAACTGGGCCACATCTCCAACTGGGCCGGAAAGCTCGCCGGGGCAACCGCCCGCATGGCCGCGCTGCTGCACCTCGCCGAACACGGCGGCAACGGCTACGCCCACCCCGTCACCGAAGACACCATGAACGCGGCGATCGAGCTGGGGGACTACTACACCGCCCACGCCCTCGCCGTGTTCGACGTCATGGGCGCCGACCCGGTCCTGTCCCGCGCCCGCAGCGTGCTGGAAGCGCTGAGGGACAACGGATGGGAGGACGTAAGCCGACGGGACGTGTTCACCGTCCTGTCCCGCAGCGAAGTTCCCACCGTCGCCGACCTCGAACCGGCCCTCGCGCTGCTGGAAGACCACGGATACCTGCGGTCCTACCAACCCGAGCGCACCGGCAAGCGCGGACGCCCCCCGGCGCTCCGCCTGTTGGCCCACCCCGCCCTGCGCCACGGCGGCCGGTGACCCCCGCTCGCGCGCACAACCCCTCCCGCACAAACCGCGAAATCCGCAAAAAATCCCGGACCCCTCGCTGACCTGCGGCGCGACCCTCGCCCCCTCCTAGCCGGGGGTCCGTCGCACAATCCCGCGATATTCCGCAAAAAGACCGACCACCACCCCGCGAGCGGACCGGCCGCCAGCCGCCCCTGATTTTTGCGGAATATCGCGGGTTTCTGCGGAGCGCCGTCCACCGCCACCCGCGAACCACATCACCGCAGGTCAACGACATCCCCCGGCTTTCTGCGGATTTTGCGGTTTGTGCGGCGGCACCTGCCCATGAACTCAGCCCTACAGGAGTGAGCCGTGGACGAACCCACCACCCTCCCCCTCGCCCCCGCCGAAGACCCGACCCTCGTTCTTCTCAAGGTCGAAGAGGCCGCCCGCCGCCTCCGCATCGGCCGGACCAAATGCTTCGCCCTCATCCGCACCGGCGCACTGGAGTCCGTCATGGTCGACGGACTCCGCAGGGTCCCGGCCGACGCCCCGGCCGCGTACGTGACCCGACTCCGTACCGCCCAACGCGCCGCTTGACGACGCCCGGGGCGGCGGCACTCCCGGACAGGACAGCCCGCCGTCCCGGTCTCCAATCCCGACACGCAAGAAACAGGAGCCTGCCTGTGGCAGAGGACAAGAAGAAGCGCACACGACAGCCGAACGGCCGAAGCTCGATCTACTTCGGCAAGGACGGTAAGTGGCACGGCCGCGTCACCGTGGGCGTCCGCGACGACGGCACGCCGGACCGCCGCCATGTCGAGCGCAAGACCAAAACCGAGGTAGCGGAGGCTGTCCGAGAGCTGGAGAAGCAGCGAGACGCCAAGACCGTACGGAAGCCCGGCAAGGCGTGGACGGTCAAGGCGTGGCTGACCCACTGGATTGAGAACGTCGCGCCCCTCGCCGTGAACGACAACACGATGGTCGGGTACGGCGTGGCCGTCCGGAAGCACCTCATTCCCGGCCTGGGTGCTCACCGTCTCGACAGGCTGAAGCCCGAGCACATCGAGGTGTTCTACGCCAAGATGCAGGCCAACGGCAGCAAGCCCGCGACCGCTCACCAGGTGCACCGGACCTTTCGCGCCGCGCTCAACGAGGCTGTGCGGCGGGGGCATCTCGGCAAGAACCCGGTGCTGTTGGCTAAGGCGCCGAAGACGGGGGATCACGAGGTAGAGCCCTACACCGTCCAAGAGGTACAGCGACTGTTGAAGGCCGCTGACCAGCACCGAAACTCCGCACGGTGGGCCGTCGCCCTCGCGCTCGGTCTGCGGCAGGGCGAGGTGCTGGGCTTGCAGTGGGCCGACGTGGACCTTGACGGTGGATTCCTCGTAGTCCGCCGTAGCCGCCACCGGCCGCAATACGCCCACGGGTGCCCCGAGCCCTGCGGACGCAAGGCTGCCGGGTACTGCCCGCAGAAGCGACGGACCAACCCGGAGTTGACCGTCACCAAGTCGCGCGCCGGTCGCCGTGCGGTCGGCCTCCCCGAACAACTCGTTGACCTACTCCGTGAGCACCTCAAGGCGCAGGAAGCGGAGAGGGAGGCGGCCGGGAAGCGCTGGGAGGAGAACGGCCTGGTCTTCCCGGATGAGCACGGCCGTAGCCCGTCCCACCGTCGCGACTGGACTGAGTGGAAGGACCTCTTGGCTGAGGCGAAGGTGCGGGATGGTCGGCTGCACGACGCGCGTCACACGGCCGCCACGGTTCTGCTCATCCTCGGTGTCCCCGAGCGCGCCGTCATGGGCCTCATGGGGTGGTCGACCACGGCCATGGCCGCCCGCTATCAGCACATGGTGGACGCCGTGCGGACGGACATCGCGAGGCAGGTGGACGGCCTGATCTGGAAGCCCGAGACGGACCGGCCGGACGATGACGACGACGGTGCGGCCGGCGCTCTCGTACCGGCCAACTGAGACGGCAACTGAGACGGACGGCCAAAAAGGGTGGCACCCCGCATGGGGTGCCACCCTTTTGATTTGCCTGGTCAAGGCTATAGAGGCCGTGGCGGGATTCGAACCCGCGTAACTCGCTTTGCAGGCGAGCCCCTGAACCGCTCGGGCACACGGCCTTGTTGGTGACTTGACCGTAGAGGGGCGGGTGGGGCGGGCTCAAGGGAACCGGCGGTGGTGCAACGGGACTGCCATACGCCGTTCATGAAAGGGGTGGTGTGTGGGTGCGGGCGTACGACCAAGGTCTCAGGACGAGGCCTTCTTTCGACAGGGGTCAAAGGGGGGCATGGCCCTTACTCTGGCGACCATGACCGCCCTGGAACCCCGCGACACCGGTGTCGCGGACACGCCTGTCCCGGACCCCTCCAACCCGGGCCGCCCCGGCCCCGACTCCTCCAGCCCTGACTCCTCCGGCCCGGACTCCTCCGGCCCTGACTCCTCCGGCCCGGACTCCTCCGGCCCCGACTCCTCCTGCCCGGACTCCTCCGACCTCGATCCCTCCGCCCCGGATGCCGCTGCCCCGTCCGTTGTGGCCGAGGGCGACGAGACCGTGCTGAGCCGTGCGTACCGGGCGCTCAGCGTCGGGATCGTGTCCGTCGTGCTGCTGATCGCGTTCGAGGCGACGGCGGTGGGGACGGCGATGCCGGTGGCGGCCCGGGAGCTGGACGGGGTGCCGCTGTACGCGTTCGCGTTCTCGGGGTACTTCACCACCAGCCTGTTCGGCATGGTGCTCGCCGGGCAGTGGTCGGACCGGCGCGGCCCGCTCGGGGCGCTGACGACCGGCATCGCCGCCTTCGCCGCCGGGCTGCTGCTGGCGGGGACGGCGACCACGATGTGGCTGTTCATCCTCGGCCGGGCCGTGCAGGGACTCGGCGGCGGGCTGGTGATCGTCGCGCTGTACGTCGTCGTGGGACGCGCCTACCCGGAGCGGCTGCGGCCGGCGATCATGGCGGCGTTCGCGGCCAGTTGGATCGTGCCGTCGATCGTCGGGCCGCTCGCCTCCGGCGCGGTGACCGAACACCTCGGCTGGCGCTGGGTGTTCGTCGGGATCCCGGTGCTGGTGGTGTTTCCGCTCGCGCTCGCGCTGCCTCAGATACGGCGGCTGGCGGCGGGCCCGGTGGGCGTGGCCGAGACACGCGGGGCCGAGGCGGCAAAAGGCAAGACGGCAGAAGGCAAGGCGGTAGAAGGCAGGGCGGTAGAAGGCAGGGCGGTAGAAGGCAAGGCCGAGGCGTCCTTCGGGCCGCGCCGGATCCGGCTCGCCCTCGGGATCTCCCTCGGCGCGGGACTGCTCCAGTACGCGGCCCAGGACCTGCGGTGGATCTCGCTGGTCCCCGGTCTCGCGGGCGCCGCGCTGCTGGTGCCGGCGGCCCGGGGACTGCTGCCGCGCGGCACCTACCGGGCGGCGCGCGGACTGCCCTCCGTCGTGCTGCTGCGCGGGGTCGCCGCAGGGTCCTTCATCGCCGCCGAGTCCTTCGTGCCGCTGATGCTGGTCACCCAGCGGGGGCTGTCGCCGACGATGGCCGGCTTCTCGCTCGCGGCGGGCGGCGGGACCTGGGCGCTGGGGTCGTGGGTGCAGTCGCGGTCGCGCGTGGAGCCGTACCGGGAACGGCTGATGACGCTCGGGATGCTGCTGGTGGCCGCCGCCATCGCGGCCGCGCCGAGCGTGCTGATCGACGCCGTGCCCGCCTGGACGGTGGCGGTCGCCTGGGGCTTCGGCTGCTTCGGGATGGGGCTGGTGATCTCCTCGACCAGCGTGCTCCTGCTCCACCTCTCCGCCCCGGAGGAGGCCGGCAGCAACTCCGCCGCCCTCCAGATATCCGACGGCCTGTCCAACGTGGTCCTGCTGTCGGCGGGCGGCGCGGCGTTCGCGGCACTCGGTGGCGGCACGGTGAGCCATGCGGCGACCGAGGCGTCCGGGACGCATCCGGCGGCCTTCGCGGCGGTGTTCCTGCCGATGGCGGGGGTGGCGCTGGTGGGGGCCTGGGTGGCGACGCGGGTGCGGGCGGTGACCACCGGGTGACACCGGCGTTCTCCGCGCGGGTGTTCTCTGTGATGTGAATCCCAACCAGGCGTGACCCGGCACGGTCGGGACGTCGACCCCACCGGGCCGCCGGTAGGGTGGCCCGGTTGTCATACGTACCCGAGTCGTCAGAACCGTTCGTCGAGCCGCCCGCCCGCCCGTCACCCACCCACCCACCCCACCACCGCCCTGCCCGACGCGCTCCGCGCGGCCCCTCCCATTCGACCCCCGAACCGGAGACCGTGACTACCACCGCCGCCTCCTCCCATCACCTTTCGCCCGCCTTCCCCGGCCGCGCCCCCTGGGGTACCGCCGGCAAGCTGCGTGCCTGGCAGCAAGGGGCGATGGAGAAGTACATCCAGGAGCAGCCGCGTGACTTCCTCGCGGTCGCCACACCCGGCGCCGGAAAGACGACCTTCGCGCTGACGCTGGCGTCCTGGCTGCTGCACCACCATGTCGTGCAGCAGGTCACCGTGGTCGCGCCGACCGAGCACCTGAAGAAGCAGTGGGCCGAGGCGGCCGCCCGGATAGGGATCAAGCTGGACCCGGAGTACAGCGCGGGGCCGCTCGGCAAGGACTACCACGGCGTCGCGGTGACGTACGCGGGTGTGGGCGTGCGGCCGATGCTGCACCGCAACCGTGTCGAGCAGCGCAAGACCCTGGTGATCCTCGACGAGATCCACCACGCCGGTGACAGCAAGTCGTGGGGTGAGGCGTGCCTGGAGGCGTTCGAGCCGGCGACCCGGCGTCTCGCGCTCACCGGTACGCCCTTCCGGTCCGACACCAACCCCATCCCCTTCGTGACGTACGAGGAGGGGAACGACGGGATCCGGAGGTCCGCCGCCGACTACACGTACGGCTACGGGTCCGCCCTGTCCGACGGCGTCGTCCGGCCCGTCATCTTCCTCTCCTACAGTGGCCAGATGCGGTGGCGGACCAAGGCCGGCGACGAGATCGCCGCCCGGCTCGGCGAGCCGATGACCAAGGACGCGATCAGCCAGGCCTGGCGTACGGCGCTGGATCCGCGCGGCGAGTGGATGCCCAGCGTGCTGCGCGCCGCCGACCAGCGGCTGACCGAGGTCAGGAAGGGCATCCCGGACGCCGGAGCCCTCGTCATCGCCTCCGACCAGGACTCGGCCCGCGCGTACGCCAAGCTCATCCGGGAGATCACGGGCGACAAGGCGACACTCGTGCTGTCCGACGACGCCGGGGCGTCCAGCAGGATCGACGAGTTCAGCGGCAGCAACGACCGGTGGATGGTCGCGGTGCGGATGGTGTCCGAGGGCGTCGACGTCCCGCGGCTCGCGGTCGGGGTGTACGCCACGACCATCTCCACGCCCCTCTTCTTCGCCCAGGCCGTCGGGCGTTTCGTACGGTCCCGGCGGCGCGGCGAGACCGCCTCCGTCTTCCTGCCGACCGTCCCCGACCTGCTCACCTTCGCCAACGAGATGGAGGTGGAGCGGGACCACGCCCTCGACAAGCCGAAGAAGGAGGGCGAGGAGGACCCGTACGCCGAGTCCGAGAAGGAGATGGAGGAGGCGAACAAGGAGCAGGACGAGGACACCGGCGAGCAGGAGCAGTTCGCCTTCGAGGCGCTGGAGTCGGAGGCCGTCTTCGACCGGGTTCTCTACGACGGCGCCGAGTTCGGCATGCAGGCCCACCCGGGGAGTGCGGAGGAGCAGGACTACCTCGGGATTCCGGGCCTGCTGGAACCCGATCAGGTGCAGCTCCTCCTCCAGAAGCGGCAGGCCCGGCAGATCGCGCACAGCCGCAAGAAGCCGGACGAGGAGGCCGACCTGCTCGAACTGCCCGCCGAGCGGCGGCCGGTGGTCTCGCACAAGGAGATGATGGAGCTCCGCAAGCAGCTCAACACGATGGTCGGCGCGTACGTCCACCAGAGCGGCAAGCCGCACGGGGTCATCCACACCGAGCTGCGGCGGGTGTGCGGCGGACCGCCGAGCGCGGAGGCCACGGCCGGGCAGCTGCGGCAGCGGATCGCCAAGGTGCAGGAGTGGGCCACGCGGATGCGGTGACGCCGGTGCCAGTGCCGGTGCCAGTGCCAGTGCTGGCGGGTGTCGAGGTCGGGGTGCTCTTCCGTCGGGCCGGGCCCGGGTGCGGTGTGAGCTGGGGTGAGTGCGTTGCGTGCAAGGGTCGTGCACACCGCGTGTGCACGCCGTACGTAACGGGGCAAACGTGGGGGGTTCCCTCGCGGTCACTGACCGGATTCTGGACGGAGACTTCCGCTGAGCGAACCGGCTTCGCTACTGTCCCGCTACGCACACGCCCCGTGGCAGCGCCGCCGCGGAGCGCAGCCGTGAAGCGACGCGGTCCGGACAGGCCGGGCCGCCGACCGATCGGCGGCCTCTGAAGCGCGTCGCCGACGGGACTCGGTGACGCATCGACCGCGACGGGGGCTGTCGACCTCACCACTTAAGGAGTGGGCGTCGTGACCGCGGAGACCTCTCAGACGCTCGACCGGGGCCTCAAGGTCCTCAAGCTGCTGGCCGACACCGACCACGGGCTGACCGTCACCGAACTTTCCCACAGACTCGGAGTGAACCGGACCGTCGTGTACCGGCTGCTCGCCACGCTGGAGCAGCACGCACTCGTACGGCGTGATCTGGGCGGGCGCGCACGGGTGGGACTCGGAGTGCTGCGCCTGGGCCGCCAGGTGCATCCCCTGGTACGGGAGGCCGCGCTGCCGGCGTTGCGCTCGCTGGCGGAGGACATAGGGGCGACGGCCCACCTGACGCTGGTCGACGGGGCGGACGCGCTGGCCGTGGCGGTCGTCGAGCCCACGTGGACGGACTATCACGTGGCCTACCGGGCCGGGTTCCGGCATCCGCTGGACCGGGGGGCCGCGGGCAAGGCGATTCTCGCCGCGCGGCAGCAGGTGCTGGAGGAGCCCGGCTACATGTTGACGCACGGGGAGCTGGAGGCCGGGGCCAGCGGGGCGGCGGCGCCGCTGATCGGGGTGACGGGGGTCGAGGGCAGCGTCGGGGTGGTGATGCTGGCGGACGCGGTGCCGGAACGGGTGGGACTGCGGGTCGTGGACGCGGCTCGGGAGGTCGCGGAGGCGTTGCGGTGAGGTGCGGTGTGCGGTGCGGGGTCCGCCCTGGTCGACCTGGGCCTGGCCGCGGCGCGGGGCCGCGTTAGATTGATCCCGTGCTCTCTCGTCTCACGCGCCCCCGGGCCGTCGCCGTCTGCGCTCTGCCCGTCGTGGCCCTGATCGCCACGGCGGTGTTCGCGCCGCTGCCGTTCTCGCTCGCGCAGCCCGGTCTGACGGCGGACGTCCTCGGCGAGAACAAGGGCACCCCGGTGATCACCGTCTCCGGTGCGCCGACCCGGGACACCAGCGGGCAGCTGCGCATGACGACGATCGAGGCGACCAACCCGGACACGCGCGTCTCGCTCGGCGAGGTGATCGACAGCTGGTTCCGCACCGACGAGGCCGTCATGCCGCGCGACGCGGTCTACCCGAGCGGCCAGAGCGTCAGGGAGATCGAGCAGCACAACACGGCGGAGATGGAGCAGTCCCAGGACGCGGCGACCGAGGCCGCGCTCACCTACCTGGACCTCAGTGACAAGGACGTCAAGGTCACGCTGAGGCTCGCCGACGTCGGCGGCCCGAGCGCCGGTCTCCTGTTCAGCCTCGGCATCGTCGACAAGCTGGACGGCGACGGCAGCGGCGGCGACCTCACGGGCGGCCGGATCATCGCCGGTACGGGGACCATTGACGCCGACGGGACGGTCGGCGCGGTCGGGGGAGTGGCCCTGAAGACCCAGGCCGCGCGCCGGGACGGGGCGACGGTGTTCCTGGTGCCCGAGGCGGAGTGCTCGGACGCGAAGGCCGAGCTGCCGAAGGGGCTGCGGCTGATTCCGGTGACCACGCTGAAGGGCGCGGTCAGCTCGCTGACGGCGTTGGAGAGCGGGAAGGGAACCGTCCCCAGCTGCTAGGGCCGCCGCTGGAGCTGCCTGCTCAACTGCTGGGCGCGAAGGCCGGCTTCGGCGTCGCCAGCCGCAGGCCCACCTCCACGAGGGCCCAGCCCAGCCGGGTCCGGAGGCTGTGCCGCTGCCGCGCACCGGTGGCGAGGCGGTGGGTGTCGGCCAGGGCCTGGAGTTCGGCGGTACGCGCGTGGTGCAGGGCGAGATGGATGTCGGGATGCATCGGCGGTGCCTCTCAGTCCGTGATCAGCGGGAAGGCGTGCGTGTGCAGGCGTACCTGGGCCGCGTCGGTGTCGTCCTCGGCGGCGGCCCGGTCGCGGTACGTGTCGATCAACGCGTGCATCTGCTCGATGAGTTCGCGGGTGAGCTCGGGCGTCAGCCGTAGCGTCGCGCTGCTCATGTCCCAGACGCGGTTCCACTCCTCGGGCCAGGAGGCCCGGTTGCCCAGCCAGGTCGACAGGTCCTGGGTCTGGGTGGTCGCGACCTGGTGCAGGTATACGTCGGCAGCTCCGCGCACGGCCGGATCGGCGTCAGAGAACAGTGCGTCGTCGAACCGCAGGCCCCGGTGAACTGCTTTCCACCATCGCTCCCTCCCCTTGCCTCGCTCGGGCGCGTCCTCGACGAAGCCGTGGGCGGCGAGCTGTCGCAGGTGGTAGCTGGTGGCCCCGCTCGACTCGCCCAGCTTCTCGGCGAGTTGTGAGGCGGTGGCCGGACCCCCGAAGCGCAGGGCGTCGAGCAGCTGCATCCGCAGGGGATGCGCGAGGCCGCGCAGGGAGCGGGCGTCGAGGCTGCGGACCTGGGGATCCTGGTGGTTCTGGGGCTCGTTCACGTTGACAAAGGTATCGTTGCAAAGAACGCTTTGCAACGATACCTTTGTAACTCGTTCTTCGTACCCAGCTCACCCCTCCTCGACGAACCCCTCCTTCTTCAGCCAGTCCAGCGCCACCCGGTGCGGATCCTCCCCCTCGACATCCACCTTCGCGTTCAGTTCCTGCGCCACCGCGTTGTCCAGCTTCCTCGTGATCGGGTCGAGGACGTCCGCGATGGCCGGCCACTTCTTCAGGGTCCTGGAGTTGATCTCGGGCGCCGCGTTGTAGTTGGGGAAGAACTTCCTGTCGTCCCGCATCACCGCCAGGTCCATGGACTTGATGCGGCCGTCGGTGGTGAAGACCTCCCCGTACACGCAACTGCCCTTCGCGGCCTGGGTGTAGATGATCCCCGTGTCCATCTGCGTGATCCGGGACGCCGCCACGCTCATCCCGTACGCCTTCTGCATGCCCGGCAGACCGTCGGCGCGGTTGGCGAACTCGCCCTCCACGCACAGCGTCACCGCGCCGGGGTCCTTCTTGGACAGCGCGGCCACGTCCGACAGTGTCCTCGTGCCGTACTTCATGGAGTTGGCCCGGTTCATCGCCAGGGCGTAGGTGTTGTTGAGGGACGCCGGCGCCAGCCAGGTCACTCCGTTCTTGAGGTCGGCGTCGCGCACCGCCTCCCACTGCTGGCGCGGGTCGGTGATCGGATCGCTGTTGCCGAGGTACGTGATCCACGCGGTGCCCGTGTACTCGTACATGCCGTCCGCGTCACCGGACCTGACCGCCTCCCGGGCCCCGATCGAGCCCTGGATGCCCGTGCGGTCGAGCACCTCCGCGCCGGCCGCCTCGAAGGCGATGCCCATGATCGCGCCGAGGACGAGCTGCTCGGTGAACTCCTTGGAGGTCACGGTCAGGTCGGCGCCCTTCAGCGGCTCGCCCTTCCCGACGGATCCCGGCCCGACGTCGTCGGCCATCGGGGAACCGCTGGTCAGACCGCAGCCGGACGCCAGCACCAGCGCGCCGACGACCCCGCAGCAGACGCGTCTCATGTCCCCGCCTCCAGCCCTCGCGGCCGCAGCAGCAGTTCGGCCAGTGACGCCAGCCAGTCGACCAGCAGGGCGAGGACGACCGTGAGGACCGAGCCCAGCACCAGGACCGGCATCCGCTGGTTGGTGATGCCGGTCGTGATCAGCACGCCGAGACCGCCGCCCCCGCCGAAGGTCGCCAGGGTCGCCGTGCCGACGTTGAGGACCAGGGCGGTGCGGACGCCCGCCAGGATCAGCGGGACGGCCAGCGGCAGCTCCACCCGGGTCAGCACGCCCAGCGGGGACATGCCGATCCCGCGGGCCGCCTCCAGCAGCGTCGGGTCGTTCGCCTTCAGGCCGGCGATGGTGTTCGACAGCACCGGCAGGACGGCGTAGACGATGATGCCGATCAGGGCCGCCCGCATGCCCGTGCCGAGCCAGATCACCAGCAGGGCGAGGAGCCCGATCGCCGGGGTCGCCTGGCCCGTGTTGGCGAACGACATGGCCACCGGGGCGGCCTTCCGGAACGCCCGCCGGGTCAGCAGGATCCCCAGCGGGATCGCGATGATCAGCACGAAGAAGGTCGAGATCGCCGTCAGCTCGATGTGCTGCCACAGCGCCTTGGTCACCTGGCCGTCCGACAGCGCGTTCACGGAGATCGAGTCCAGGTCGGCCTGCTGGAACCACAGCCAGGTCGCCAGCAGCACCACCACCAGCGCCGCGGGCAGGAACGTCAGCTGCTGCCAGGCGATCCGTCGCGCCAGACGGCTCGGGGGCGGCGGCGGGGCTTCGGGCTCGTCCGGTTCGTGCGGCGCGGGACCGGTCAGGCCCTCGGGGACGGTCACGCCTTCGTCCCCCCTCCGGCGCCCTCCTGCTCGGCGTGCGTCTGCGCGGCCCGCAGCTCCTCCAGGTCGTGCCGGTGCGCCCTCGCCTCCAGCCGGTCCGCCTCCATCAGTTCGTGCACGGAGTTCATCAGCGTCTCCACGTCGACCACGCCCGTGTACTCGCCGCGCCGCCCGGTGACCGCCACCCGCCCCGAGCTGTCGGTGAGCACCGCCTCCAGCGCGTCCCGCACGGTCGCGTCCCGGGTCACCGTGTCGTTCACCAGCGTCCCGGCGCGGGCCAGCGAACCCCTGGCGCGCATCAGGTCACCGCGCCGGAGCCACTTGTAGGGCCGGCCGCGCTTGTCCAGCAGCAGGATCTCGTTCGTACCGCTGGAGCGGAGCTTGCTGAAGATCTCCTGGAGGGGGTCGTCCACGGTGACCGTCGGATACTCGGTGATCTCCACATCCCGGACGCGGGTCAGGTTCAGCCGCTTCAACGCCGCCCCCGCGCCCACGAAGCCGGACACGAAGTCGTCGGCCGGGTGGGTGAGGATCGCCTCCGGGGTGTCGAACTGGGCGATGTGCGACCGCTCCCGCAGCACCGCGATCCGGTCGCCCAGTTTGATCGCCTCGTCGAAGTCGTGCGTGACGAAGACGATCGTCTTGTGCAGCTCGTGCTGCAACCTGATCAACTCGTCCTGCAGATGGTCACGGGTGATCGGGTCGACCGCGCCGAACGGCTCGTCCATCAGCAGGACGGGCGGATCGGCCGCCAGCGCCCGCGCCACGCCCACGCGTTGCTGCTGACCCCCGGACAGCTGGCGCGGATAGCGGCCGTGGAACTCGCCCGGATCCAGCCCGACGAGGTCGAGCATCTCCTCCACCCGGTCCCTGATCCGCGCCTTCGGCCAGCCGGTCATCCCCGGGACGAGCCCGATGTTCTGGGCGACGGTCATGTGCGGGAAGAGACCGGAGGACTGGATGGCGTACCCGACCTTCCGGCGCAGCTTGACCGGATCCATGTGGGTGACGTCCTCGCCGTTGATGCGGATGCGGCCACCGGACGGCTCGATCAACCTGTTGATCATCTTGAGCGTGGTCGACTTGCCGCATCCCGACGGGCCCACGAGGACGACGATCTCGCCCGCCTTGATCCGCAGCGTGACGTTGTCGACGGCGGGAGCGGGACTGCCGGGATACCGCTTGGTGAGGTTCTCCAGCTCGATGGAGGCACCGGAGGTCGCTGTCTCAGGCACGGATCCCCCTGGGAATGGTCAGCCGTCCGATCAGGACGTACGCGGCGTCGAACAGCAGGGCCAGGACGATGATCCCGAGGGTGCCCGCGAGGACCTGGTTGATCGCGTTCTTGCTGCCCAGGGAGGCGAGGCCGCGGAAGATCACGTTGCCGAGGCCGGGCCCGGAGGCGTAGGCGGCGATCGCCGCGATGCCCATCAGCATCTGCGTCGAGACCCGGATCCCGGTCAGGATCGGCGGCCAGGCCAGCGGCAGTTCGACCCGCATCAGCCGTGTCACGCGGGACATCCCGATGCCCCTCGCCGCGTCCACCAGCGAGGGATCCACCCCGCGCAGACCGACGATCGCGTTGCGCACGACCGGCAGCAGCCCGTACAGCGTCAGCGCGACCACCGTGGGCGCGACGCCCAGACCCACGACCGGGACCAGCAGACCGATCATGGCGAGCGAGGGAATGGTCAGGATCGTCGACGTGGTGGTGGTCGCGAGGGCGCCGGCCCACTCGCTGCGGTAGGTGACCACACCGATCAGCACACCGGTCAGCGTCGCCACGACCATGCACTGGAAGACGGCGCTCGCGTGCTGCCAGGCGTCCGTCAGCAGTTGCTGGTGGCGGCTGCCCAGGTACTCCCAGAAGTTCACATCCGCTCACCTCGGGTCGGCGTCAGGTCCCCTCCCGGTCCTCCGCCGCCTGCTCCACCAGCGGGATGACCCGCAGCGGGACAGGGTT
This sequence comes from Streptomyces sp. NPDC003011, assembly GCF_053591515.1. NCBI lineage: Bacteria > Bacillati > Actinomycetota > Actinomycetes > Kitasatosporales > Streptomycetaceae > Streptomyces > Streptomyces sp. NPDC003011. The sequence goes on along the minus strand of NZ_JBSFTY010000073.1, from coordinate 6,191 downwards.
CTCCATGACGATCGCGGTGGAGGCCCGGACGATCCCATCAAAACCGACAACCAGGTCGATGACCCGCTGGAGATCGGCGTTCGACCGGGCCACCAGCCGGCACAGCATGTCCCCGGTGCCGGTGGTGGTGTGCAGCTCCAGCACCTCCGGCACGGTCGCCAAGTGCGCCCGCACGTCCGCCCCTTGCCCCTGCCGGATCTGGAGGGTCGCGAACGCCGTGACCGGGTAGCCGAGCGCCGCCGGGTCCACCTCGGGACCGAACCCGCGGATGACTCCGTTCGACTGAAGCCGGTCCAGCCGCGCCTGCACCGTCCCGCGGGCCACCCCCAGGCGCCGGGACATCTCCAGCACGCCGATCCGCGGCTCCCGCGCCAGCAGCACGATGATCCGTCCGTCCAGCCGATCGATCCCCACGGCGCCCTCCAGGCACTGGTCATCCTGCACAGAAAGCCCGCCCGCACCGGCGTGGCACTGGTCATGTTGCCCAGCGAAAACGCGAACTATTGCGCACCTTGCCAGGACAGGGCGACGCTTCGGCTATGACGCAGACCACACACCTCACTCCCGACACCGCCCGGCAGGCCGATCCCTTCCCGGTCAAGGGAATGGACGCGGTCGTCTTCGCCGTGGGCAACGCCAAGCAGGCGGCGCACTACTACTCCACCGCCTTCGGCATGAAGCTGGTCGCCTACTCCGGACCGGAGAACGGCAGCCGCGAGACCGCGAGCTACGTGCTGGAGAACGGCTCCGCCCGCTTCGTCCTCACCTCCGTCATCAAGCCCGCCACCCCCTGGGGCCACTTCCTCGCCCAGCACGTGGCCGAGCACGGCGACGGCGTGGTCGACCTCGCCATCGAGGTCCCGGACGCGCGCGCCGCGTACGCCTACGCGATCGAGCACGGCGCCCGCCCGGTCGCCGAGCCGTACGAGCTGAAGGACGACAACGGCACGGTCGTCCTCGCCGCGATCGCCACCTACGGCGAGACCCGCCACACCCTGGTCGAGCGCACCGGCTACGACGGCCCCTACCTCCCCGGCTACGTGGCCGCCGCCCCGGTCGTCGAGCCCCCCGCCCACCGCACCTTCCAGGCGATCGACCACTGCGTCGGCAACGTCGAACTCGGCCGGATGAACGAGTGGGTCGGCTTCTACAACAAGGTCATGGGCTTCACGAACATGAAGGAGTTCGTGGGCGACGACATCGCCACCGAGTACAGCGCCCTGATGTCGAAGGTCGTCGCCGACGGCACCCTCAAGGTCAAGTTCCCCATCAACGAGCCCGCGATCGCCAAGAAGAAGTCCCAGATCGACGAGTACCTGGAGTTCTACGGCGGCGCCGGCGTCCAGCACATCGCGCTCAACACCAACGACATCGTCGAAACCGTACGCACCATGCGCGCGGCCGGCGTGCAGTTCCTCGACACGCCGGACTCGTACTACGACACCCTCGGCGAGTGGGCCGGCGACACCCGTGTCCCCGTCGGGACCCTGCGCGAGCTGAAGATCCTCGCCGACCGCGACGAGGACGGCTACCTCCTGCAGATCTTCACCAAGCCGGTCCAGGACCGGCCGACCGTGTTCTTCGAGATCATCGAACGGCACGGCTCGATGGGCTTCGGCAAGGGCAACTTCAAGGCCCTGTTCGAGGCGATCGAGCGGGAGCAGGCCAAGCGGGGCAACCTGTAGTCACCTCTTCGCGTCCATCACGGGCACGTCCGCCACGGACGGCTCACCCAGCTCGGCCAGCGCCGCCCGGGCCGCCCGCGCGTGGACCGGCGAGAAGTACGGGTTGATCCGCAGCGCCTCCTGGAGATGCCTGCGGGCCGGCCCGTACCGCTCCAGCGCCCGCTCGATCACGCCCCGGTGGTAGGCGTACGGCGCACTGCGTACGCCACCGCCCTTGGCCTCGTCCGTCGCCACCGTCGCGAACCGCAGCGCCTCCTTGTCCCGGCCCGCCCGGTGCAGCGCCCAGCCCAGCGCGTCGGCCACCGCGGTGCCCGGCTGCCGGGCCCACTCGGCCCGCAGCCGCCGCACCGCGGCCCGCGGATCCCCGTGGTCCGCCTCGAACCGCCCCAGCACCAGCTCCTCGTCGGCCCCGCCCGCGGCGGCGCCGCGCACCCGCGCCCGCAGCAGGTCGTACTGCACCCGCGCCGCCTGCCCGAGCCCCAGCGACTCGTACAGCTCGCCCAGCTCCAGCGCGTACTGGGGACACGGCTGCTTGGCCAGCGCCACCCGGTAGGCGTTCAGCGCCTCCGTCGTCCGGCCCAGCGCGGCCAGCGCCCGCCCCTGCCCGGCCTGCGCGGCCCGCTGGTCCGGGTCCAGGCGCACGGCCTCCTGGAAGTGCCGCAGCGCGTCCGCCGGGTCGCCGCGCTCCCAGGCCAGCTGCCCGGCCCGCTCCCGATAGGCCGCCCGCTCGGCCGGTGCCTCGGCCGCCGCCGCCGCGTCGGCGAGCTGGGCCGCCGCGTCCTCCCGCCAGCCCCGGTCCCAGTAGACGGCCGCGGCCCGCGCCATCACGTCCGGCCCCGAGCGCAGCTCCATCAGCCGCTCCAGGGCATCCTGGGCCGCCTTGTGGTCACCGAGGCCGGTGTAGGCGTCGATCAGGTGCGGATACGTCCTCCAGCGTCCGGGCTTCAGCTTCCGCGCGGCCTCGGCCCACTTCCGGGCGGCCGGGAAGTCGCGGCGCGCGTTGGCGAGGGCGGCGAGCCCGCCGAGCGCCTCCGTGTTGCCCTTCGCGCGCACCTTCAGCGAGGTCCGCAGGGCCCTCTCGGCCCGCGGGTAGTACGCGGGGTCCGCGGTCCGCCGCCCCTGCTCCACATAGGCCGTCCCGAGCACCGCCCAGGACCGGGCGTCCCGGGGACGCGCCCGCACCCGGGCCTCGCGCTCGCCGATCAGCACCGCCAGGTCGGGCAGCGCGGCGGGCACCCCCGCGGCGACCGCCGCCCGTGCCTGTTCCCCGGGCGCCGGTGCGGGCGCCCGGGTCGCCGTCCGCTCCCAGGGCAGCAGCACCAGCACCCCGCCGAGCACGGCGGCACACCCGGCGACCGAGGCGATCAGGACACGTCGTGCCCTCGGTCCCAGCACCGGCGCGGGAGTCTCCTCTTGGTTCTCCATGGCGCTCACTGTGCGTCCCCGCGACGACCGCGCCCCGGCATACGGCGGTTGCCGCAGACGGGGTTCACACCGATGGCCGGGGGTGCGAACCTGTGATCATGAGCCGTATCGAAGCGCCTCGCGACGAAGCGACCGGCAACCTCTTCGACCGTCTGCTGGATGGCCTGCCCGCCGACGCCGTCCTCACCGACCCGGACGTCACGGCCTCCTACGCCCACGACATGGCGAGCTTCTGCCCGGCCGGCGCCCCCGCGGCGGTCGTGCTGCCGCGCACGGTCGAACAGGTCCAGCACGTCATGCGCACCGCCACCGAGCTGCGGATCCCGGTCGTCCCGCAGGGCGCCCGCACGGGCCTGTCGGGCGGTGCCAACGCCTCCGACGGCTGTGTCGTGCTGTCCCTGACCAGGATGGACCGGATCCTGGAGATCAACCCGGTCGACCGCATCGCCGTCGTCGAACCCGGCGTCATCAACGCGACCCTCTCCCGCGCGGCCGGCGAGCACGGCCTGTGCTACCCGCCCGACCCCTCCAGCTGGGAGACGTGCACGATCGGCGGCAACATCGGCACCGCGTCGGGCGGCCTGTGCTGCGTGAAGTACGGGGTGACGGCGGAGTACGTCCTCGGCCTGGACGTGGTGCTGGCCGACGGGCGCCTGATGTCCACCGGCCGCCGCACCGCCAAGGGCGTCGCCGGATACGACCTCACCCGCCTCTTCGTCGGCTCCGAGGGCTCCCTCGGCATCGTCGTACGGGCCACCCTGGCCCTGAAGCCGCAGCCGCCCGGGCAGCTGGTGCTGGCGGCCGAGTTCCCGTCCGGGGCCGCCGCCTGCGACGCCGTGTGCCGGATCATGGCGGACGGCCACGTGCCGTCCCTCCTCGAACTGATGGACCGTACGACGGTCAAGGCCGTCAACGACCTCGCGCACATGGGACTCCCCGAGAGCACGGAAGCCCTGCTGCTGGCCGCCTTCGACACCGCGGACCCGGCCGCCGACCTGGCCGCCCTGGGCGCGCTGTGCGAGGCGGCCGGCGCCACCCAGGTCGTCCCCGCCGACGACGCGGCCGAGTCCGAACTCCTGCTCCAGGCGCGGCGGCTGTCGCTCACCGCGCTGGAGGCGGTCAAGGGCACCACGATGATCGACGACGTGTGCGTGCCCCGCTCCCGGCTCGGCGAGATGCTCGACGGGGTCGACCGGATCGCCGAGAAGTACCGGCTCACCATCGGAGTCGTCGCCCACGCCGGCGACGGCAACACCCACCCCACCGTCTGCTTCGACGCGGCGGACCCCGAGGAGTCCCGGCGCGCCCGGGAGTCCTTCGACGAGATCATGGCCCTCGGCCTGGAGCTCGGCGGCACGATCACCGGCGAGCACGGCGTGGGCGTCCTGAAGAAGGAGTGGCTGGCACGCGAGATCGGTCCGGTCGGGGTGGAGCTGCAACGGCAGATCAAGCAGGTCTTCGACCCGCTCGGCATCCTCAACCCGGGCAAGCTGTTCTGACCCCCGCACCCCGGCACGGTCACCGGGCGAGCAGCTGGTCGAGCGCGTCGTCGATGCCCAGCTGCCCGCCCTCGGTCCCCGGGGGCACCACCCGCAGCGTCCGCTCCAGCCAGGCGGCCACCTGGGCGGCCGGGGCCTGGAGGAGAGCGTCACCATCAGGTGAACTCAGCGCCATCAGGACGACACCGCGGCCCTCCGCCTTCCTCGGCCACACCCGCACGTCCCCGTGCCCGCTCGGCCGGAACACCCCCTCCACCAGCAGGTCGCGGGAGAACGTCCAGTGCACCGGCCGGCCGGAGGTGATGTGGAAGGTGACGTGGACGGCGTACGGGTCGTCGGAGCGGTAGGCGAGCCGGGCCGGGACCGGGATGCTGCGCTCCGGGGACAGGATGAGTTCGAGCTCCAGTTCGCGCTCGACAACAGTGCGGTGCATGGCGGGTGTTCCTCTCTCGCGCTGACTCGTACGGGCCGGCGGTGGTCCGTACGAGGGGAGACGGGGAGGGGAGGCGAGCATTACGCGGAATCGGAGAACTTTTCTCCGGGACTGTGGAACAGGTGCACACCGTTGCCCGGAAAGGGGTGGGTCCGGCGGGACTGGCGGTGGGGGTTGCGCCGGTCTGATAGATGTGGAGGCCCCCATTTGACCCCCGAGCAGATACGGGACGACGGACATGAGCGCCCCAACCCCGGCCCCCGGTGACGACAGGCCCCGCGAAGGGTATTACCCGGACCCGTCCATTCCTGGATATGTCCGGTACTGGAACGGTGCCGCCTGGGTACCGGGCACCAGCCGTCCGGCACCGACGGACGGCGTACCGCTCGCCCCGCCGCCCAGTGCCGGCCCGGCCCACTCCCCGGCGGCTGCGGCCGCCCCGGTCGAGGAGACGGGCCCGCACTTCTTCGACGAGGATCCGGTCGACGGATCCGGCCCGGCCCCGGCGGCCGGCGCCCAGCACGGCGACCGGCCCCCGTCCGCCGCCGCCTGGGGCGCCGACCGCTCCCGGCAGTCCGGCTTCGGGGGCGACCAGGACCGCCGGGTGTCGTGGGGGTCACCGCCTCCCCAGGGCGCCCAGCAGAGCGCTCCGCAGGGAGCCCCGCAGGCCGCCGACCCGAGGGTGCCGCGCGCGGCGGAACCGGCCGGCGGTCCGGCCCGGCCCGAGGGCCACTCCGCCCGTACGGACGGCACCGCGACGATCCCGCCCGCCGAGCGGGACGCGGGCGGCAGCACGTTCGTCTTCCGCAGGCCCACGGCCGGGACCGGGCAGGCGGCGGGCGCCGCCGCCCCGGGCGCGCCCGGCGTTCCGGGTCCCGGCGGCCCCGCCGCCGACGAGGGCACGGTGACCTTCCGCGCGCTCTCCCCGCGCACGGCCCGGCAGGGCGGGGCGGCGGGGGCGCACCAGGGGAGCACGGGCACCCCGGGCGGCGGGAACGCCCCGTCCGCGCAGGGCGCGGTCCCCGGAGCGTTCGGCGCCCAGTTCTCGGCGGGCGGCGGCACGGGACCCGCCGGGCCGGCCGGTGGTCCGGGCGGCCCCCGGCTGGCCTCTGTAGGCCATGTCCGCCACCTGCCATCCGGGATCGCTGA